>JBCDHO010000047.1:0-10966 GCA_038749855.1 Pseudomonadota bacterium | reverse complement strand
GGGTCGACCAAAACACATCTTCAGCATTTACCGGAAGATGCAGCGCAAGGGCCTCGACATACGTGAGTTGTTCGACCTCCGGGCGGTCCGCGTGCTCGTCAACGACGTGCCCGCCTGCTACAGCGTGCTGGGCCTCGTGCACACGCATTTTCAGCCGATACCCGGTGAATTCGACGATTACATCACCACGCCCAAGGGCAACAACTACCAGTCACTGCACACCGCCGTGGTGGGTCCTGAAGGCAAGGCCGTGGAGGTGCAGATTCGCAGCTGGGAAATGAACGAGCACGCCGAACTCGGTGTCGCCGCCCACTGGCGCTACAAGGAGGGCGGACCGAACGACCCGGCCTTTGACCGCAAGGTCGTGGCCATGCGCCAGCTCCTGGACTCATCCGATGAGCCCATGGATGACGAGGCGCTGCTGGAGAGCTTCCAGTCGGCGACCGAAGAAGACCGTGTTTATGTATTGACGCCCCACGGAAAGGTCATCGACCTCGCCCGCGGCGCGACGGTGCTGGATTTCGCCTACGCCGTGCACACGGAGGTTGGGCATCGCTGCCGCGGCGCCAAGGTCAATGGACGAATCGTCAACCTGACCCACACCGTGGACAACGGCGATCGCGTGGAAATCCTCACCGCCAAGGAACCCCGGCCGAGCCGTGACTGGCTGAACCCCCGCCTCGGCTTTATCCACGGTGCGCGCGCTCGCGGCAAGGTTCGCCAGTGGTTCAAGAAGGAAAGTCACGAGGAACACGTGGCCGAGGGCCGGGAACTTGTCGAGGCCGAGCTGGGCCGCATGGGGTTGCAGGAAGCGGACCTGGCACCCGTGCCGCCGCGGTTTCAACTCAAAACCGTCGAAGACCTGTTCGCCGCGGTGGGTAATGGGGACCTGACCGTGGCCCAGCTGGTCGGTGCGGCCGAGCGGCTGAAAACCCCGGAGAGCGAAACGCAGCCTGAAGACCTGGTGACCCGCACGCCGCGCCGGGCGCGGGGCAAGAAGCCCGGAAAAGACAGCGGCATTACGATCCAGGGCGTCGGCAATCTCATGACCACCATCGCACGCTGCTGTCAGCCCGTTCCTGGCGATCCGGTGGTCGGATACATCACGCGGGGGCGGGGTGTCACCATTCATCGGGCGGACTGCAGCAACGTGCTGCGCTGGCAGGGTGAGGAACCCCACCGCCTACTGGATGTGCACTGGGGTGCGCCCGCCGAACAGCGGTTCAAGGTGGGCCTGCAGATCGTGGCCTATGACCGGCGTGAACTGTTCAAGGACATCTCTTCCGTCATGGCCTCGGCAGAGGTGCCCGTGCGCGATATCACCAGCCATCTTGAATCTGGCGGTGACCGCATGGACGTGCGCCTGCAGGTCGAGGTGAAAAACTACGAGCAGCTCAGTGAATTGCTGACCCGGCTGGGCGCGATCCGCAACGTGATCGAGACGCGCCGGCTGCGGGAAGCCAGGTAGCCAGCCAGCGGGCTTGGGTTCATCGAGCCGCGTGTCAGGCGTCGCAGCCGCCGGTTAGCGGGTAGCGTCCAGCAGTCGTTGCAGATCGCGCTGGGCGGCCTCCAGCGAGAAATTCCTTTCCACGTTGCGGACGCCGGCCTCAGACAGGCGCTCCCAGAGGTCCTTGTCCTGGTAGAGCTGCACGACGGCATCGGCGAAGCCCGCGACGTCATCGGCCACGAGCACATCATCACCGTGGACTGCGCCGAGCCCCTCCACGGCGGCGGACGTCGCGACCACCGGCTGCCCATGCGCCATGGCCTGGTTGACCTTCCCCTTGACGCCGGCACCGTAGCGCAGGGGCGCAACGGACAGACGACATCGGTCGAGGAAGGGCGCCAGCGACTCCACGAAGCCGTGAAAAACAACACCCTCTGCCTCGCCAAGGGCCCGGACGGCGTCCGTCGCCTTGCTGCCGACCAGGTGAAACTTCACCTCCGGCAGCTGCTCGCGGACGATCGGCCAGATTTCCCGGACAAACCATTCCGCTGCGTCGATGTTGGGCGGGTGCTGATAGCCACCCACGAAGTACAGATCAGTGCGTTCGGTGTAGGGCGTGGCGCTGCCGGACACCTCGTGGATGTTGGAAACAACGAACACCTCGGCATCGGGGGCTTCTTCGGCGAGGAGTTCCTGCTCGACCGGGCTCACGACCAGGGTCGCGTCTGCGTCCCGAATCACGCTGAGCTCGGAGCGGCGGGTTTGCCGGGCCACCTGGCGCAGGGTGGTGCTGTCCTCAAGCTCTGCCAGCCGCTGTTCGCGAAGATAGTGGAGGTCTACCGTGTCGAACACGAAGCGTGCGCTCGGCGCCAGGCGGCGAACCGGTGCCAGATAGTTGCAGGCGATGTAGTGCCGGCTGACGATGACGAGGTCAAAATCCTCGCGATGCGCTGCGAAGAACGACTCCGGGCTCTTTAGCCAGGGGTCATACCAGGCCTCCACGCCCATGGCCTGGAGTGCCTGGGTGTAGGCACCATTCCAGGCCCGGTTGTCCGGGAAAAAGCTGACCCCGTAGCCCAGGGCCTGGAAGCAGCGCATGAGGTTCACCAGGCGCACGCTGCCGGAATCCTGGTCCGGCTCCGGGGTATAGGCGTCGACGAGCAGGACCCTGCCCGCCAGCCGGTGGTCCCGGGCAGCGCGAATGGCCGCGGCATCATTCGGATCGACGATCGGGTCCGGCTGTTGCCGAAGTGCATCCTGCCAGCGCTCGAGGAATTTCTCCCGGTTCACGGCCTGGTAGCGCTTCGTGCCGCTGGACAGATCCGTGCCCGATGTAACGCCTTCGAAGTGCACGATCGTCGCGCGCGGCTGAACGTAGACCTTGAGTCCGGCCTCGCGCACCTTGAAGGCGAGGTCCGTGTCCTCGTAGTAGGCCGGTGCGTAGTGACGGTCGAAGCCGCCGAGTTCGCTGAACAGGTCACGGCGAAGCATCACGCAGGCGCCGGAACAATAGTCGACCTCGCGCAGGGCCTGGTATTCGGGCCGGTCCGGGTCGTCGCCGCGGCCGTAGTTCCAGCCCGAACCGTCGCTGAACACCATGCCACCGCATTCCTGCAGCGTACCGTCGGGATAGACCAGCCTTGCTCCGACCAGGCCGGCGTCCGGGCGTTCGCGGAAGGTGGCTTCCAGTGCGTCGAGCCACCCGTCGGTGACCTGGGTGTCGTTGTTAAGAAACAGGACGTAGTCGCCCCGGGCCGCTTCGGCGCCGCGGTTACAGGTGCCGATAAAGCCGAGGTTCTGCTCGTTACGGAAGAACCGCAGGCCAGGAAGCTCGGCGAGCAGCGCCGGCGTTTCATCACTCGAGGCATCGTCCAGGACGATCACCTCGAAGGCGGTGTCGCAGCGGGTGCTGGCCAGGCTTCGCAGGCAGGCGGCCGTATGGGCGAGGTGGTTGTACGCCGGGATGATGATGGAAACGCGGGGTTGCTCGCTACAGGGCAGGGCTTCTGGCAGCAGGATCTCTTCTGGCACCTCGAGCGGTTCTTCCGGAACCGTGCGCTGCGGTGCGATGGTGTCGGGCGCAAAATGCTGCATGCGGTTGAGCGTGCCGGCCAGGCCCACCGTGGAGAGGTTTCGGGCGGTTTGCGATGCCAGCAAGGGCCATCGCAGGGGATTCCAGGCGCGCAGGTGGAAGAAATTGGCCACCATGCGACGGCCGACCCGGAACGGCATCATGAGTTTCCAGGAGTTACTGTTCAGCACCTGTTCCAGGCGGGCCTCGATAATTTTCAGGTTCTCGACCTCGGCTTCGCGGAGACCGAGGTCTCGGCGCAGCGTTTCAATGCATACGTCCAGGGATTCGATGTGCGCCGCGCGCGACGCCAGTTCCTCTGCCTGGTCCGCCATCTCCGCGAGCGTTCGGTCCCGCTCTGCCTTGGCCGCCTTGAGCTTTTGGCTGGACAAATCGAGCACTTTCAGGACTTCGTCGAGTTTCCCTTGGGTCTGCTTAAGTGCTCCGCCCAGCGCCTTGCGCTCCCGTTTCTCCTGCTCCGCCCAGCGCGTGCGTTCATCGACGAGGGCTTTCTCCTCATCGGCCTCAGCGCGGAGCAGGGTCCGTGCGGTATTGGCTCGCCGCAGCTGATCCTTAAGGGACCCTGCCTGGGCTTCCGCGAGCTGCATGGGGGGCAAGGGGCATTCAGGGACGGGTGCGCGGGATGGCTCGGCCGGACACAGTGCGTCGTAATCCCTGATCATGGTTTCCATGCTGCGCGGGGCCTGGTCGGCCAGCTGCGTTCGAACCTGCGCCAGTTGTTCCCGGTTCGCCGCGAGGGCCTTAAGCTGCTTGACCAGCGCATCGGCCTCCGGCGCAACGCGCCAGCCATTTTCGCCATCCACGATGCGCTCGAGAAAGCTGCCAACGGCCGTCGCGACCACGGGAATCCCCAGCGCGTGCATTTCTGACAGCGTGTAGCTGAAGGTCTCCGGGACTGTGGACGGCAGCAGTGCCAGGTCGGGGCCGAGTGCCGTCATCAGGTCAGCCAGCCGCTCCCGGTCATACTGTGGCACCACGTTGACGCCGCTGTGACCGAAAAAGCGCTCGCCGCCCTTGCCAGTGCCCAGCAGGGTGATGTGGGCGAACTCGGAAAGCCCGGGTAAAGCCGCCTCCAGCAGGTCGGCGCCCTTTCCGGACTGGACCCGTCCCGGAATGACCACCTGCAGCTTTCCGTCCTGGCGCGGACGCGCTTCGATGGCCGCCAGCGGCATCGGAGGCAGTCCATGAGGGATGAGCCTGATGTCGGCTTCTTGTACGCCAGGTTCGACGGCCGCCTGGACGCGTCGTGCAGCCTCCGAGGGCGCCACCCGGGCTATGCCATGAGCCGCTTCGGCATAGGCGGCAATGATGCGTTCCCAGTCCGCCTGAAGGAGTTCGGGAAACTGCTCCTGCGACCGGGGGTCCACAAGGGCGGCAGCCAGATCGTGGTTGAAGGCTTCGGGGTGCAGGCTCAGGAGCGGCCAGGCCGGGAAGGCATCGTGCAGCACCTGCACCGTTGGGCAGTCCGTTCTCAGCGCATCAATACTGTGACCGATCAGGGATGAAACGATGATGCGCCCGACGCCATAGCGGCGACGGAGTTCGCCCAGCAGCTCCTGGTACTGCGTCCGCTCGTCCGCGATGGCGATGATGGCAGGCTGCAGCCACCAGGAAGCGAGGGGCGTTTCGAGCTGGTTTCCCAGGTAAAGCGATAGTCGCTGACCCGCACCCTGGCCCGTTTGCGGGCCTTCTGACCGGAGCTGCAGGTGCAAGCCGTCGCTGTCACCGTCGATCATTGACGCGACCCAGGTTGCCACGCCGCCCCCCCAGCTGTGCGTGATATGGAGCGTGACGGGCTTGGACCCCAGTCGGGGCAGCTGATCGCCGATTTCCGGTCGCCGTGCCAGGCTTGCCAGCCACGCCTGGAGCCGCTCGGACAGGGTGCCCCAGGGCCTGGGTCGGCGTTCCTCGTGCGGGTCCAGCCGGGCTTCGGTACTGACCGGTCGGCCCGGGGCGTCAATCCAGATCCAGTCGGCCAGTTGAGGGACCACGCCCTTCGCGCGGAGCCGAGCGGCCGCCTGGCGCCAGGAAAGGCCTGCTTCAGCGAGTTCTGTGACGGCGTCGGCCGTCAGCAACAGAACGGACTTTGGCCAGAAGTTCAGGGAATTCAGGCGGCCACCGCCCAACAGGGCAACCAGTTTCGAGCGCTGGTCGCCGTCCGTTGCCTTCGCATCCAGACCGGCGAATGGGTTGAGGTCAGGCTCGGCGTTGCTGAAGGCCGTGTACAGGGCGGGTTCTCCACGTTCTCGGGCCAGCGAGAGGAGCGAGGAAAGGCCATCGGCCTGAGGTTCGAGGTCCTGGGAGAGCACCAGGAGCGGTTGCCCCGGTGCCCTGGAGGCGATGGTGGTGCAGAGCGCGCCAAAATCATCGAGTCCAACCGGTGTTTGTTCCACACCCTCGAGCGGCGCATGGCTGAACAGGCGCATCCCTGGGAACGCCTCGGCGGTAAGGCGTGTCGAATAAGAGAGATCGCCACTTCCGCCATGCAGAAAGACCGCCACCGGCGTCTCGGAGTCTGTGCCGACGGGCACTTGGGATTTCGCGTCGTCCATGCGGGTTTGGATTTGGCGCGAGCCCGGCAGGCGCCTTCAATGCTGGCGGCCGCAGGCCCGTGCCGGATAAAATGGAGTGCCTTTTCCTCTGCGAAGGGTCGGTGGGCGATCCATTGTCTGCTGGCGCCGCGCCGATCCCGAAATCCGGGTCATTATGGTCAATGGCACCGGGGATGTCACCCGGCAAACGACAAGGAGCCCATGAGTCCATCGCGCAAGGCCGGCGGCAAGAAAAAGACCGGCCAAACCTCCCGAAAAAAGCCCACGGGGGCCGCCCGGAAGGCGAGCAAAAAGACGACCGGCAAGGGCGCCGCGTCGCGTAAGACCCTCTCGCGCAAGAAAACCGCCCGCAAGGGCCCGGCGCGTCGTGCGGCCGGTGCACGTCGTTCACTGTTTTCCCGTCTGTTTCGCTTCGGCCTGCTCCTTGCGGGTCTGGGTATTGGTCTCTTTCTGCCATGGCTGCTCTGGCTCAATCACGTGGTGACGAGCGAATTCGAAGGGCGGAAGTGGGATTTGCCTTCGCGGGTCTACGCGCGTCCGCTGGAACTCTATGAGGGGTTGGCCCTGACCTCCGATGCCCTCGAGGCAGAACTCTCCGCGGCCGGTTACCGGCGTCTTGATCGGCCGGATCGGGAGGGCACCTGGAGCGGTTCTGGCGGGCGCTTCGAGATCTTTCGCCGCGGCTTCCGCTTCGATGACGGACTTCAGGAACCCCTCAAGCTGCGTGTCACGCTGGACGGCGGGCAGGTGACACGGTTGGCCTCGCCGGCGGGTGGCGGTGATCTCGGACTTGTGCGCCTCGACCCGGCAGAGATTGCGAGCATCTATCCGCTCCATGACGAGGACCGCACCTTGGTGTCCCTGGAGGATGTGCCCGATTTGTTGGTGACCGGCCTGCAGGCGGTGGAAGACCGTAACTTCAAACACCACTTCGGGGTGGATCCACGCGGCATTGCACGGGCCGCCTGGGCCAATGTACGTGCCGGGGGCACGGTACAGGGTGGTAGCACGCTCACCCAGCAGCTGGTCAAGAACTACTACCTGAGCAATGAGCAGACCCTGCCGAGGAAAATCAATGAGGCCTTGATGGCGCTGTTGCTCGAATGGCACTACGACAAGGCGGAAATCCTCGAGGCTTACCTGAACGAGGTGTTTCTTGGGCAGCAGGGCAACCACGCCATCCACGGCTTCGGGCGGGCCAGCCAGTACTACTTTGGTGCACCCCTCGATCAGCTCGCCGCGCACCAGGTCGCGCTGCTCGTGGGCATGGTCAAGGGTGCATCGCTTTATCACCCGCGACGCAATCCCGAGCGGGCATTGACGCGGCGCAACCAGGTGCTGGAGAGCTTCGCCGAGACGGGCCTGTTGACGGCGGAGCAGGCTGACTCGCTGCAGGCGCTGCCGCTCGACGTTATTCCAGAGCCTGGTCTTGCGGGCAACCGCTACCCGGCCTTTGTCGATCTCGTTCGGGACCAGCTGCAGCGAGACTATCGTGAGGCGGACCTGCGCTCCGAGGGGCTGCGCATATTCACCACGCTAGCGCCCGCCGAGCAGCGCGCCGCCGAACGGGCGGTCCGCGACGGTATGGCAGAGCTTGCCGAACGGGGCTTGCCCCCCGATTTGCAGGCAGCCCTGGTGATGGCCGACGTGGACAGCGGTGAAGTCCGTGCCCTCGTGGGCGATCGCAGGCCCGGTGCCCGAGGCTTCAACCGCGCCCTGAACGCCCGCCGCCAGGTGGGCTCCGTGATCAAGCCCCTGGTCTTTCTCTCAGCGCTCGAGTATCCGGAACGCTACAGCTGGCTGACCCGCATTGAGGACGAACCCATTACGCTGCGGCAGGCCGACGGTACCCGCTGGACGCCCTCCAACTATGACAATCGCTCCCATGGAGAGGTCACCCTTTTGGAGGCGCTGACGCGTTCCTATAACCAGGCGACGGTCCGCCTCGGCATGAGCGTTGGTGTTCCTACCTTCATTGACAAGCTGCAGCAGCTTGGCGTCGAGCGTGACGTTCCGGCGGTGCCCTCCACGCTGCTCGGTGCGGTCGAACTGACGCCCCTGGAGGTGGCCCAGTTGTACCAGCCTCTGGCGGCTGGCGGCTTCAGCGTGTCCCTGCGGGCCGTGACGGCCGTGCACACCCCCGACGGCAAGGCGCTTAAGCGCTACCCGCTGCGCCTGCGTCCGCTGGAACGCCGTGAGGCGGTCGCGGTGCTCAACTATGGACTCACCCGGGTGGTCGCCGAGGGGACGGCTCAGAGCCTTCCATCCCTGCTGGGTCAGGATGTGCAGCTGGCAGGCAAAACGGGCACGACCAATGAACGCAGGGACAGCTGGTTTGTCGGATATACTCGCAACCGCGTTGCGGTGACCTGGGTGGGGCTCGACGACAACCGGCCGGCCGGCGTCACCGGCAGCAATGCGGCCATGCGGGTCTGGGCCCGCCTGTTTCGCCAGCTGAGCCTGGATCCGGTGGTGCTCGATATGCCGGAAGGGGCCTACTGGACCTGGGTAGAACGGGAAGGCGGCGTGCTCAGCGCTTCTGATTGTGCAGGGGCTGAACAGATGCCATTCGTTGAGGGCTCAGCGCCGACGGACCGGTCAGCCTGTGGACGCCGCAACGATGAAGAAGAATCATTCTGGAGCAAGTTTTTTGACAGTGATTGAAGGAAACACCCTCGCCGCACGTCTTCTGCGCCTTTGGCCGGCCTTGCTTGTGCTCGTGCTGGGGGCTTGCGCCACGCAGCAGGCACCGGCCCCGGTTGAGGAGCGTGAAATCGAGGAGCGTGTACGCGCCCCGGCACGCGAGGACTCGGCCGGTGTGCAGGTATACCCGCTGAAGAACCCCGCCGTCGCAGAGCTCACCGACCAGGCCGATCGGGCCGAGGCTGCCGGCAACCTCGATCAAGCCGCGCTGTTGCTCGAGCGCGCGATGCGCATCCAGCCGCGGGATCCTGAGCTTCTCCAGCACATGGCCGAGGTGCAGCTCCAGCGTGGGCAGTATGAGCAGGCGCTGAGTTTTGCGACGCGTTCCCATGACGTTGGGCCCCGGGTAGGCGAGCTTTGCGCCCGCAACTGGCGCACCATGAGTGTGGCCCAGGAGCGGCTCGGCCGCGCCCCTCAGGCACGGGAAGCGCTGGCCCGCGCGGATCGCTGCATGGTGACCCGGCCAACGCCACTTTGAGTCATCCCGGCGTGGGCGAAACGGCCATGAGGGAGATGCTCGGCGCGGCAGGCCCCTTCGCCGACGCGATGCCCGGCTTTCGCCCCCGCGGCGCTCAGATCGAACTCGCTGAAGGCGTTGCCACAACGCTGGGCCAGAGCGGCACACTGGTCGCTGAGGCGGGCACGGGCACCGGCAAGACCCTGGCCTACCTCGTTCCGGTCCTGCAGTCGGGCTTACGGACCATCATTTCCACGGGCACCAAGACCCTCCAAGACCAGCTGTACTTCCGCGACCTGCCCTTGGTTATCGATGCGTTGGGTGTCTCCGTGGACATCGCTTTGCTCAAGGGTCGCACCAACTACCTTTGCCTTCACCGGCTCGACCAGGCCCGGCGGGAGGGGAAATTTCCCACCCGGGAAGCCATCGGGGAACTGGAGGCGGTGCAAAGCTGGGCAACACGCACCGTCGACGGCGACCTGTCCGTGGCGAACGTCATCCCCGACGAGAGTGCCGTGTGGCCGATGGTGACGTCCACCAACGACAATTGCCTGGGCACCCAATGCCCCGAGTTCGAAGACTGTCATGTGCTCAAGGCCCGGCGGCGGGCCCAGGGCGCCGATGTCGTCGTGGTCAATCACCACCTGCTGTTTGCGGACATGGCCATCAAACAGAGAGGTTTCGGTGAGGTGCTGCCGGGGGCAGAGGCCTTTGTTGTTGATGAAGCGCACCAGGCGCCGGAGCTTGCGTCGCGCTTTTTCAGTGCGAGCCTGACCGGACGTCGCATGGGCGATCTGTTTCGCGACATCATGGCCGAAGCCGGCGAGCTCGCGGGTGGACTGGGGTCCGTGCGTGCAGAGGTGGAGGCGGCACGCCAGGCGCTGGCCGAATTTCAGGCGGCGCTGGCGGCCCATCTGGGTGAGCGCGGCGGTTGGTGGGAGTTGCTGAGCCACGAACCGATTCGACAGACCCTGCAGCAACTGGATCAGGCGGTGGCCGATCTTGCGCAGCCCCTGGATGCGCTCGAAGGCGCCAGTCGCGGAATCGACGCCTGCCGGGACCGACGCGCGGAGCTCCAGGGCCTGTTCGATCTGCTCGACAGCAGCTCGGGCGCGGGCGTGGTGCGCTGGTACGAGCGGCGGGGACGCGGCTTCGGGCTGCACATCACTCCGCTGGATGTTTCCGAGATTTTCCAGGCCTACCGGGATGAGCTGGACGCTGCCTGGGTGTTCACCTCCGCTACCTTATCGGTCAAGGGAGACTTCTCCCACTTCACAGAGGCGCTGGGCCTTGGCGACGCGCAAACCCTGTGCCTTGATTCGCCGTTCGACTATGAGCGAAATGCCTTGCTCTGGTTGCCGGACCTTTCGGTAGAGCCCCGCGATCCCCGCTACATTGATGAACTCATGGACCAGCTGATCCCGGTCCTGAACGCCAGCCAGGGACGGGCGTTTCTGCTGTTTACCTCCCACCGCGCTCTCCGCGCGGCCGCAGAGCGGCTCGAGAACGCCGTCCGTTTCCCCCTGTTTGTGCAGGGGCAGGGGCCAAGGAGTGCGCTGCTGGAAGCTTTTCGCGGGTCCGGCAATGGCGTCCTTTTGGGTACGAGCAGCTTCTGGGAAGGGGTGGATGTGATCGGTGATGCCCTGTCGCTGGTGGTCATCGACAAGCTGCCCTTTGCTGCGCCCGATGATCCGGTCCTGGAGGCGTTGGGTGAG
>JBCDHO010000046.1:0-10998 GCA_038749855.1 Pseudomonadota bacterium | reverse complement strand
TTTCTTTTTTCTATTTTCTCTTTTTTTTCTGGTGGGTTTTTTTTTCTTTTATCTTAATACATTTTTTTACTTAACACCAATCAAAAATAAAAATCAAAACTCAAACACAACCCCCCCCCCACACACCCCCCCCCCCCCCCCCCCCCCCCCCCCCCCCACGACTCGATCATTCAGGCGCCGGGAGAGCCTTGAGGTAGGCCGCGATCGCTTCGCGGTCTTCTACCGGCAGGCGGGAGAGGTTGTCGACGACCGAGGCCATGGAGCCGCCGACGACGTCGAAATCGGGGTCGACGCCGGTCTCCAGGTAGTACGCGATGTCGTCTTTGGACCAGGCAGCGAACGAGGAGCGACCCAGGTCGATGCCGGGGACGCGGCCTTCGCCGCCGGCGTAGGCGGCGCCGCTTAACCAGCGGCTTGTGTCCATGGCCTGGGCGAAATTGCGCGGGGTGTGGCACTCGCCGCAGTGCGTCGGGCCTTCGACCAGATACTGGCCGCGGGCCAGTTGCTCCGAGTAGCCGGTCAGCGTGACCTGCGGCTCATCGTTGAGGTACAGGCGTTTCCACAGCCCCAGGCCCCGCGATAGGCTGTAGGGGAAGGCCAGCTCGTGGGGGCCGACGTCGTTATCACTGGCTGGCAAGGATGACAGGTAGCCCTTGAGATCGAGCAGGTCCGTGGCGCTCGTGCGGCTGTAGGACGTGTAGGGAAAGGCCGGATAGTAGTGGCGGCCCTCGGGTGAGACGCCCCGCTGCATGGCGTTGAGAAATTCCAGCGCGCTCCAGCGGCCAATGCCATGGTCCGGGTCCGGCGAAATGTTTGGCGCGCGAAAAAGGCCTGCCGGAGTGCTCATCTCCAGGCCGCCGGCCATCACGGCCCGCTGTGGACGCCCCTCGACCACCTGACCGTGACAGGAAGCACAGCCCCCCGCGTTGAACACCCGCTCACCATTAGCCAGGTCTGGCGCGTGATCCGGTACGGCGGAGTCGGGCAGTCCCTGGGGCGCCGTGATCCACCAGGCGCCTGCGGCCACCAGGATCACAAGGACCAGGAGCTTCTTCATGGGCCGCTCGCAAGCGTGAGGCTGGCCGAGCCGGGATCAGTCCGTTTCGATGCGGTAGCCGTCGTGGCAGTCACGACAGGTTTTGAGTACGCCCTGGAGGTTGGGCTGCAATTCCTCGACGGACTGGATGTTCGCCGCCTGGGCGCTGGCCACCGCCTCGCTGAACGCCACAAAACCCTGCTGGAAGCCCTCCGGATCACTCCAGATGGTGTCCTTGGCCTCGGTTTCACCCCCGGATTCAGTCCCGATCGGAAACAGGTCGCGGCTCATTTCCGAGGTGTTGGCGAAGACAGCGAGACTTTGCTCGACCGTTTCAGCGTCGAAATCCACCCGGCCTCGTGTCATACCGATCAGCGGCCTGAGCGCATCGCGCGTATCTGACATCAGAGACTGGCGTTCGGCAATGGGGTCGTGCTCGTCGGCCACGGCGGCGAGCGGGGCGACGGTCAGTATGGTCAGCAAAAAACGTTTCACGAACTCCTCCCAGGGCTTTTTAGGACGCCAAATCCGTGTCCCACAGGCACCCCGGCGGAGGCTTCTGGATCGGTGGCGTCGGCTGATGATCCGGGGCTAACATGCCCTGATGAACGTGAAAGCTCAATCATGACCGGCGGTACACAGCACTCCGGGCTGCCCCCTAGAACCTGTAATGAGTTCGTGCTGCGGCCAATTCGTCCCGAAGATGATGCCCCGGTAGCGGTCATTATCCGGACGGTCATGACCGAGTTTGGCGCCGTCGGCGAGGGCTACTCCATTGAAGATCCCGAGGTCGACGCGATGTCTGCTGCCTATGGTAGAGCCCGATCGGCATGCTGGGTCGTTGAGCTCAATGCCCGGACACTCGGATGTGCTGGCATCGCACCGCTCAGGGGTGCGTGCCGCAACACCTGTGAACTTCAGAAAATGTACTTTCTGCCGGCCGCGCGCGGTCATGGCCTTGGGAGTGCGCTGTTGCAGCACTGCCTGGAGACCGCGAGGGGTCTGGGGTATACGCAGTGCTACCTTGAGACACATGACACCATGAAGGCAGCGCGCCGTCTCTATCGAAGGGCCGGCTTCCGGGACATCGATGGGCCACTGGGCGCAACAGGGCATTGCGGCTGCGACCGCTGGATGGTCCTGGACCTCCACGCTTCCGGCGCCGGCGTCGCAGTGTGCTGAGGGTCGAGACGTTGAGAACAGTGATCGAGGACGCACGTCCCGGCGACCTGACCGCCATACTGTCGATCCTCAATCACTACATCCTGAGCGACCACTGCACCTTTGATACGGAGCCCTGGACCGAAGCGCAGAAACAGAGCTGGTTCGAAGCCTTCACGGGCACTGGTAAACACCGACTGCTGGTGGCGCGGGAAGACGATACGGTGCTGGCTTACGCCCACAGCGCGCCCTGGCGGCCGAAAGCGGCTTACAAGGTCACCGTGGAAACCACGGTGTATGTAGCGCCCGGTGCCACGGGGCGGGGCCTTGGAAGACAGCTCCTGTCGACCCTGCTTGAGGTGATCCGCGGTTCCGGGGCGCTGCGCGCTGTTGCCGGGATCGCGCAACCAAACGACGCTTCGAATGCCCTGCACCAGACTCTGGGCTATCGAGCCGTGGGCACGTTTCACGGTGTGGGCCGCAAGTTCAAACGGGACTGGGACGTCACCTGGTTCGAGAGAAACATCGAAGATCCGGCATGAGACCATTGAACCTTTAAACAGTACCGCGTAAAATTCGAGTTTCGACGAATTCCGAATTTTGTGTCGACACCCCTTCAGCTGAAAGATAAATCCTGATGAGCAAGAAAAAAGATGACCACATGTCGGAAGTCTTCCGCGCCCTCGGGCACCCGGTTCGCGTGCAGATCGTCCGCATCCTGAACGACGAAGGGGCCTGCTTTGCCGGCGACATTACTCGCCGCCTGCCGGTAGTGGCCTCTACGGCTTCCCAGCACCTCAAGATTTTGCGTGAGGCGGGGTTAATCAGCGATGCAGCCGATGGGCCTCACCGCTATTACTCCGTTGAAAAGCAGGCGCTTCGCGATCTGCAGGCCTGGGTCCGCAAGCTCTGATCCGATTCGGAACACGTTCCGCTCGATCAGTCGAGCGGCCGGCCACAGCCACGCAACACCCGGCCACCGACATTCAGCGCTACGCTGGTTTCATACTCCAGGTCTGCCATCGTGTCCTGGCAGGGCCCTGGGGTCAGTTCGATCACGATATCGAGCCCCTGGAAACGGCCGCGGAACACTGAGCCAGAACCGGTTTCGGGATCCTCGGGCCCGGCCGCCTGGAAGCGCAGCGTGCTCTCCCCGTAGTCCAGGACCAGTACACTCTCTTCGCTCGAGAACAACTCAACATACCAGCCCGGCTCGTTGCCGAACCCCCGAAAATCGGCGCCGCGCAGCCGCGCATCCACCCAGTTCGACTGGTAGCGGTTGATCCTGCAGTTCGTCGACTCGTCACCCAACTCGAGCATGGCTTCCTCGCCCCGGGTCCAAAACAGGATGTCCTCGCCTTCGTAGCGAACGCCCGACGCGGAGCGCACACGCTCAAGCGCCCGGCGTTCCTGGTCTACAAACAGCTCCAGGGCGAGCGTTTCCGCATTTTCGCTGGACACCACATAGCGGCCGTCCTCGCAGTCCCAGGCCCAGTTGAGCTGACGCCGAGGTTGTTCTGCGTCGATCGTGAGGTCCGCGGGCAGGGCGGCGATCACAGCCACGGGCTCGGGTAAAACCGTACTCGGCGCGCTGTCACCCATCATGTATTGACGAATCAGGGGAACCGGAGCGCTGCCGAAGCTGAGAAAGGCAGTGTGAAACTCAGGCCATGCCGCACGGCCACCCCGCTCGGCCGTCCAGTCCTCGCGCAGGCGCTGAATCAATAGCGTATCCAGCGTTTCGCGCAGATAGGCCGGGTCATAGGTGGCCCGGGTGGCCTGGCGCGAGGCCGCATCCTCGGACTGGTAAGCCTCGTCCATGAGAAAAGCCCTGGCATCGTCGACCGACCAACCATCCGCCTGCAGGTTGATGCTGACAATAAAGCGCGCGTCTCGCAGCAGAGCATCGCTCAGCTGTTGGACGCGTGCCGCCGGTGACGCGCCCTCGAAAGACGCACCCGATTCTCCCGGAATGGCCTCCAGCTCACCGAGGTCCAGGGCCGCACGGCCTGCCGTCACCGGTTCCGCGCTCCGCCTTTCGGAGTCGTCGGCCGTGGACAGCTTTGCCAGGCAGTTGGGCACATCCAGCCCCGGGGCGAATTCGGTGCAGGCATTGCGCAGCTCCGCCAGATTGCGCTCCATGTCCGAGCGACCCGCCTCGAGCAATTCTTCGGCTCCGATGCGAACCCGCTCCGTTTCCCAGAGCATTTCTTGGTAGAGCGCTGGCCCCAGGGCAAAGCTCTCGTCAGCAATATTCCGGCCGAACGCAAGCCATTCGGCCAGTTCAGTCATGGTGGCGATGGCCTGTTCATTGGCGCGAGCGAAGCGCTGCTGCATGGCTGGATCAGCAACGTCGGTCCACTTGTCCGGCGCCTCGTCACGCAGCGTACGGGCGTAGTCGTTGAAGGTTTGCGCGCCCAGTTCCAGCCAGGTCAGCGGCATGGGCATGCGCAGGTTGCCTCGAATCTGGCGGCCCGCCTCGGGAATGGCTTCCAGGTAACGGATGAACGCCGCCATGCGCTCCTCGATGGGTGCGCTGTCAAGCATGAAATAGGGCGTCGGGTCGAGCGAATCGTTCAGTCCACCGATGTAGAACAGGGGATTGCGAGAGGGCCAGCGGGCTTTCACCAGCCAGAACAGATCGTGATCGATCCGGGCGATGAAGGCATCCCGCTCAAAACGCATCTCCGGCGTGAGGTCGTCATCAACAAAGGCGCCCGCCTCGAGCCGCGCCGCACGCAGTCGCTCAACCTCGCGGCGGATGCCTGTCTCGCTCCAATCGGGCAGCAAGCGGGCAGACTCGTGCTGGCCCTGGGCAAGCGCCCGGGCCGGATCTGCCACACGATAGGTCTCGCGCTGGCCATCAATGAACACGGTCCAGGGATGAGGCGGTGGCGGCTCGGGGGCCTCGACCGGGGGCGGCGGCGCTTCCTCGCTGCCACAGCCGGTAACCAGGACCAGGGAAACCAGGGTCAGGGCGAGGACCTTGCCACAGCTCCGGATACCGATTTTTGTCATGATCGCTCGCCTTGTCAGGGGCTGTGCGGCGGATTGTAGCAACTCAGCCGTGGGGCGAGCGTTCGAAGCGGAGGTTCAGGAACGGGTGGCCGGATGCGTGCCGCCTTCCTGGGCTTCGAGCCCCGCTTCCGTTACACCGGTCAGGCCATCGGCTTCGGTCTCGTCTTTCAGCGTATCGAGGTGCATGAGCTTCTTCACCAGCGGACTCACGGCCATAACGCCGACACCGATGGCCATCGCATACCAGCCGACGGTCGTGTAAACATCCAGCACCACCTGCTTGCCTGCGTCTTGCCCGACGCCTTCGGCGCCGGTAGCGGCCGCAATGAGTCCGGCGGCAAAGTTGCCGGCTGCTGAGGCAAAAAACCACGTCCCCATGACCAGCGAGGCCATGTGCGCGGGACTGAGCCGGTTCATGGCCGACAGCCCCACGGGCGAGAGGCAGAGCTCGCCGGTCGTGTGCAGGAGGTAGATCAGAAAAATGAAGATCACCGGCGTCGGTACGTCGATACCGACACTTTCGGCGCCCCATACGAGCACCAGGAAACCCAGCCCCACCTGGACCACCGCCAGGCCAAATTTCATCGGCGCCGAGGGCTCTATGCCCTTGCTTCCGAGCCCCTGCCAGACCATAGCGAACAGCGGCGCCAGCAGTACGATGTAGATGGCGTTGATGGACTGGAACATGGAGGCGTTCACGCCCTGCGTGTCGACGTGACGGTCCGTGAACAGGTTCAGGGACGAGCCGGCCTGTTCGAACAGGGCCCAGAATACGATGGAGACGAGAATGAGGAACATGGCCGCGAAGATGCGATCGCGCTCCTCGCTGGGCAGCCGGGTCACGGCCGTGAACAGTACGTACAGGATAAGGCCGCCGCCAAAGGCGCCCAGCACGTAACCGACCATGTCCTGGTACTGGATCGCCACCCAGCACAAGGCAACCATGGCCAGCCCGGCTCCATAAATGCCGAACTCGCGGCCGCCGCGCAGCTTGGTCGGATCCTTCGGCTCCCCCTTTCCGAGCAAGAGCGGCTTGCCGAGGGCAAAGAAGATCAGGCCAATCAACATGCCGACGCCCGCCAGGCCGAAGCCGTATTTCCAGCCGTAGGTCTGACCGAGGTAACCGCAGATGATGGACGCGGTTGCCGCACCCACATTAATGCCCATGTAGAAGATGGTGTAGGCGGGGTCGCGCCGGACGTCGGTCCGCGGGTATAGCTGCCCAACGATCACCGAGATATTGGCCTTCAAGAAACCGGAGCCGACGATGATCAGCGCCAGCGCGAGCCAGAAGACATGGATCATGGGGTCTTCCTGACCCCCGCCGCCCTCGAAGGCCATGAAGAAGTGCCCAAGCGTCAGCAGGATTGCCCCGAACAGCACGGCCTTGCGCTGGCCCAGGAACTGGTCTGCGAGATAACCGCCCACCACCGGGGTGATGTAGACCAGCGCCGTGTAGGCGCCGTAGATCACTGACGCTTCACTGTCGGAAAAGAGCCAGTGCTGCACCAGGTAAAAGATGAGCAGCGCGCGCATGCCATAGTAGGAAAAGCGTTCCCACATCTCGGCGAGAAACAACACGAACAGGCCCTTGGGGTGGCCCACCACCTCCGGTTCAGGACGCGTGATGATGAACAGGCCGGCCAACAGGAAGCCCGCCAGTGCAATCACGGCGACCCAGAAGGTCCACATTTCAAACAGTGAGTCGAAGGTAAAGACTAGTTCGTGCATGGGTAAACGGCCCCGTCGGTTTGATTGTCGTTGTTGTTCTTGTTGTTGATCTTCGGATGACGTCCGGTCGCGCTTCGGTGGCGACGCTGGCCGTCGAGCAGAAGTGCCCGTGGCGCAACACCGTACCATCGGTCGCTTGGCCAGCGCCACGAATCGTGGTCCGGAGTGACCGCGCACGAGCCAGAAATCGCCGGCCAGCCGCAACGAAAACCGTCGACCTGGCACCAGGCGCACCCGACCCGTATTGCCCGTGCCATAATCGCGGGACGCCCCCACAGCATGGCCAGAGCATGGATCGAGCTGCCGGATCATCGCGCAAGAAGGGACTCCACGCGCTGTTCGCGCGGAACCCAATCGCTGCTGACCGGCAGGTCTTTGGCCGGAAGAGCGACCCGCTGACACGCCGGGGCTTCCTGAGCGGCCTGGGCACCATGAGCGCACTGGTCGGTGCGCCCATCGTCTTTCACCCGCTCATGCCTGCCGGCCTGATCCCCGCCGCGCTGGCCAACTCGGACATCCCCTTCAGCCTGCCGGGCAAAGACCCGCGCCTCGTGGTGCTGAATGACCGGCCGATCAACGCGGAGACACCGGCCCACCTGCTCGATGATCGCGTGACGCCGGCAGAGCGGATGTTCGTGCGCAACAATGGGCTGCCACCACCGACGTTGGATGAGCAGACCTGGGGGCTGACCTTTGGCGGTGAAGCGGTAAGGGCACCTCGCAGCTACACCTTGGCCGAACTCAAACAGCGTTTCACACCGGTCAGTCTCCAGCTGGTACTTGAATGTGGCGGCAACGGTCGCTCGGAGTTCATGCCGCCGGCCTCGGGCAACCAATGGACCACCGGCGCGGTTGCCTGCCCCCGTTTCGACGGCATTCGGCTGGCGGACGTGCTCGACGACGTCGGCATCACCGACAGCGCCGTTTACCTGGGCTACATCGGCGCCGACACACACCTGAGCGGAGATCCGACCAAGCAACCCATTTCCCGGGGCGTACCGATGGCCAAGGCCCTTGAGCCGGAGTCCCTGCTGGCCTTCGGCATGAACGGCGCACCCCTGCATCCGCTGAACGGCCACCCGCTGCGCCTGGCCATTGGCGGCTGGCCGGCCTCCGTGTCGGGCAAGTGGCTGACGGAGCTTCTCGTGCGCGACCGGGTGCACGACGGTGCAAAGATGGGTGGCCAGTCCTACCGGGTGCCCTGCGAGCCGGTAGAACCCGGCGAAGACGTGCCGGATGAGGCCATGTGCATCATCGAGTCCATGCCGGTGAAGTCCTTGATCACCTTTCCCGAGTCCGGCCTGCGCCTGCCCCTAGGAAAGACGCTTTCCTTGCGCGGCCATGCCTGGGCGGGCGACCGGCAGGTAGACGGCATGGCGGTGTCCATCGATTTTGGCCAGACCTGGCGGCCAGCAAAGCTTGAAGCACCGGCCAACCGCCTCGCCTGGCAGCACTTCGAAACCGAGATCGACCTTCCGGAACGGGGCTACTACGAGGTGTGGGCCCGCGCGACAGACGACACTGGCAAGGCGCAGCCCATGGTCATACCGGACTGGAACCCCAAGGGATACCTCAACAACGCCTGCCACCGAATTGCCGTCTATGCGGTGTAGTAAGCGTATGCGTTTGCGCTTGCTGTCCTTGCTGGTTGCCGGCGCGACGATGCAGAGCAGCGCTGCGGCGGAACTCGTGGATGCGCCCGGCAAGGAACTCGTCTCGGCCCATTGCGGCGCCTGCCACTCGCTGGGGCTGGTCACGCAGAACCGCGGTGATGCGGAGCACTGGATCAAGCTGATCCGCTGGATGCAGGCGGAACACAACCTCTGGGAGCTCGGTCCGGCAGAAGCAGACATCGTTACTTACCTCGCCACTCACTACGGCGCACCGGACCTGTCTCCCCGTCGCGCACCGCTGGACACGCACTGGCGCGACGCCGGAAACTGATACACGGGGCGCATCCCGAGCGCCCGAGGGAATCCACCATGGTTCGAACGCTTGCCCTGATTGCCACTGCGCTCCTATTGCTCAGCGCCTTACCAGCACGGGCAGAGGTGACCGACGTCACCCCCGGGGGCTTCATCAGCACCCACACGCAGGTGCTGGCGCTGCCGCCCGATGAGGCCTGGATGCTGCTAACCGAGGGTTTGTCACGCTGGTGGGACGCCAGCCACTCCTACGGTCTCGTCGCGGAGAACCTCTCGCTCAAGGCCGGACCGGGCGGATGCCTGTGCGAAACGCTGGAGAACGGGGGTTGGGTCGAGCACCTGCGGGTGATCTTTGTGCAGCCACCCGCATCGCTGAAGCTTCAGGGTGCGCTGGGGCCGCTGGTAGACATGGGGCTTCACGGCGTCATGAACTGGACCCTGGAGCCCGACGAGAACGGCGGCACTCTGTTCACATCACGCTATGTGGTCTCTGGTCACATGGACGGTGGGTTCGCACAGCTCGCACCCGTGGTGGACGCAGTCAACGGCGGGCATTTTCAGCGGTTGGAACGGGTTTCGAAGGGACTGCCCGCGGCAGAGTGAACTACGATCCGCTTCGCCTGCGATGGATGGAAAACGGTCAGGCACCCCGAAGATTCGCAGTCATGCCGCCAAAGCTCTGACTCGACAAACGCGCGCCTCGAGCGGCAGGCTGCAATCAGCGTTGGCCTGTTAAGCCGGCGCCCACAGCTGGTCCGTGAACCAGCCACGCTCGTCAGTGAATCCCTCGACCACCCGGAATCCCGCCGCACCAGCCAAGCGGTTGATCATTGGCTGGTCGTACTTCTGGGAAATCTCCATATCGATGAGCTCCCCGGCGGCGAAATCAAAATGAGCGCCCAGGGCGTCGATGGTCACGCGCTGATCCCGTTCGCTGCGCAGGAAGCTGCGCGCCGCCCCCGTCTCCGGGTCGTAGCGGGGCTGGTGACTGAAACCGTCCAGGTCAAAGTTCCCGCCGAGCTCCCGGTTAATGCGCGTCAACAGGTTCAGATTGAAGCGGGCCGTGATGCCGCCCGCGTCGTCATATGCCGCACGGATCACGGCCGGATCTTTCTTCAGGTCCAGGCCAATGAGCAGGAAATCGCCCTTGCTCATGGAGGCGCGAATCTCGGACAGAAAGGCCACGGCGGACGCCTCATCAAAGTTGCCGAGGTTCGAGCCCATAAACGCGAAGACGCGCCGCACACCGGACCGGCGGGGCTGCGCGAGCCAGTGCATGTAGTTGCCTGCGATGGGCTTCATCGCCAGCCACGGCCGCGTGGGCTTCAGCCGCTCCTCCAGCAGACCGAGCACGTGGGCGGACATGTCCAGGGGCTTGTAGACGAACTCGGCCCCGGCATCATGCAGGGCGTCGATCAGGTAGCGAATTTTGCTGCCATCACCCGCGCCGAGCTCGACGAGTTCGAAGGGGCCAGCCGTCATGACCTCCCGGGCAATCTCGGGCCCCTGGTCACGCAGGATTTCCCGCTCACAGTTCGTGAGGTAGTAATCGTCACTCGCCATGATCTCCTGAAACAACCGATCACCGGCGGCGTCATAGAAGTAGCGTGATGACAGGCGCCGCGGCTGTGCCTGCAATCCACTGAGGACCGCTTCGGCGAACTCCGGATCGAAGGCTTGCTTGTCCATTTTGCTGTCTTTCCTTGACGCGCCGTTCAGCCGGCGCAGCCTTGCTGGGGGCAGACTACACTGCCTGCGCCCCGTTCGAGTTGGATGGTGGCTTCATTGTACGTGCCGCCCCCTTCGTCGATCGAGACGCACACAACCGGAACCCCTTACCGGGGCCCCGGTTCATGCCGGCCTCAGGCTGCGCGGGGGAGATCAAAGAGCAGAACCTCAGCATTCTCTCCGCCGCTCAGCTCCAAGGCGCCCGCATCGGCCGTGGACAGGCCATCACCGGTTTCCAGCGCCTGGCCGTTCACCTCGATGCGACCGCGGGCGACCTGCAACCAGGCCTGGCGGCCCTCGCTCAGCTCGAAGCGTGCGCGTTCGTCACCGGTGAACAGGCCCGCGTACAGATTCACGTCCTGGTTGATGGAGACGGAATCGTCGCGCCCGTCGGCGGAG
>JBCDHO010000045.1:0-11298 GCA_038749855.1 Pseudomonadota bacterium | reverse complement strand
CTGGCGTAAGGAGTTCCAGATGCCCGGCCTCTGGAGCGTCCGACGTCCGAATCAACCAGACGGCCGCGCCGATGGGAGGGAGGTGGCTCATCAGCTCAACGCACACCATTGGCCGTGCCGGCATGGCGCGGTTTCCGGCGCTGGAAACCGGACCACCCAGAGGGCCCGTCTATTCGCCGGAGGCGATCCATTGGCGCAGTCGGTTTGAATCACCGAAGGGCGTGAGCTTGCCGAAGGAGTCGAGGAGCACGATGGTCACGGGCTCACCGTCGATGTTCGCCAGCATCACGAGGCAACGACCGGCTTCATTCAGGTAGCCGGTCTTGCTGATGTCGATGTCCCAGTTGGTGTTCTTCAGCAGCCGATTCGTATTGCCGTAGACCAGATGTCCCCGGTCTTTCCAGGGGTAGACCTCCACGCGGGTCGTGGTGCTCGCCTCGTGGATTAACTCATAGCCGCGGGCAGCGGCTACGAGCTTCATGAGATCCCGGGCCGTGGACTGGTTTTCCACGTGCAGCCCAGCCGGGTCGGCGAAGGTCGAGTCGTGCATGCCGAGCAGTGAGGCCTTGGCATTCATGGCGGAAACGAAACGTTCCATGCCGCCCGGGTAGGTTCTGCCCAGGGCGGTGGCGGCCCGATTCTCCGACGACATCACCGCCAGCAGGATCATTTCGCGCCGACTCAGCGTGGCGCCGTAGCCGAGGCGGGAGCCGGTCAGCTGAATCAGATCCCGGTCTTCCTTGGTGATGGTGATGGGCTCGGACAGGTCGAGGCCGGCGTCGAGGATCACCATCGCGGTCATGAGCTTGGTGATGGACGCGATGGGCCGCACTGAATCGGCATCCTTGCTGTAAATCTCCTGGCCATTCTCATCCACGATGATGGCCGCGGCGGAGCGCAGGTCCGGGCGTCCCGTCAGTTTTTCGATGTCGAAGGCGTGTGCCGGTATGGCGATGGATACGGCAAGCAGCCCCGGCACGAGTGCCAGGAGCAAGGCGCGCAGAAGTTTCATGGATCCTCTCCGTGCTTTCGGGTTGCCCGCGATCCTTTTTGTGGATCGTCTTTGGCAAGCCCCGCGGTTCCGCTGGGGCCATTGTGCCACGATTTAGCCCGACGGCGCAGCGACTGGCTCTGACGGGTTTGGGCCGGCCTCCGCAAGGGGTTGGTCCTTGCCAACCGGGCCGCCAAAGGGTCGGCGACGCGCGTAGATTCGGAAGGCGGCAGGCACGAGCAGGAAACTCAGTACGCTCGTGAGCACCGTTCCGCCCGCAATGGCGATGGCGAAGGGGGGCCAGAAGCCGCCGCCGCCCAGGATCAGCGGCATGAATCCACCGAGCGTGGTCAGCGTTGTCGAGCCGATGTGGCGCGTACAGTTCATCACCCCCTCGATCATCGCGGGCTTGTCGCCACGGGCTGCTGCCGGGTCTGAACGCAGTTCCGCCATGATCACAATGGCCGCATTAATCGCCAGGCCGACCAGACCCATAAGGCCAACAATCACCACGAAGCCGAAGGGGTAGCCGAAGGCCCAGACGCACAGCAGCCCCAGTCCGCCCGACAGGAAGGCCACGGTAAACACGATGGAACTGAGTCGGAAGGAATTGAAGCTCAGGACGACAACCGTCACGAGGAGCACCAGGATCAACCCGACGCTGGCCAGCAGGTTGCCGACAGCGCGGTCACGCTCCGCTGACTCGCCGCCCAATTCAATGCGGTAGCCGGGGGGCAGGGTGATGTCGGCGGCGTCGAGACGCTCCTGGATCTGGGTCAGCACCTTGGACGGAAGGATGTCTGCGCGAAGGTAAGCCTCGATCGTGTTGACGCGTTGTCCTCCGCGTCGTGCGATCACACCGGCTGCCGGCTCGAAGGTCGGCTGGCCGAGGCTGTCCAGCGGAATCGCGGGCCCCGGTGTGTTGCCGGCGATGTGCAGGCGATAGAGATCGTCTGGACCGGTGTGGATGTCATCACCGAGGCGCAGGCGGACCGGCAGTTCTTCCGTGGCCTCCAGGATCGAGCCGGCTTCAATGCCGTCCATGGCGGCTTCGAGCTGACCGGCGAGGTCGACGGGCGCCAGACCGGCACGCCGCACCTGGTTCTCGTCCACCTGGAGCGTCACCTTGGGGCGGCCCCGGGTGAGCGTTGCGCGCACGTGTGTAACGTCCTCGGTCATGAGGATTTCGGCGCGGACCTCGTCGCCGAGCACTGCCAGCCGGTCGAGGTCCGGCCCAAAGAGACGGATCTCGATTGGTGCATTGAATGGCGGACCCTGTTCCAGCTTGCGCACGAGAATCTGGGCGCCGGGGAAGCGGTCATCCAGTTCGCGCTGCAGAGCGGGAATGGCCGCGTTCGCGCTTTGGTAGTCACGTGCACTGATCATGCCCTGGGCGAAATTGGGCGTTTCGTCGTAGCGCTGGATCGAGTTGTAGTAGAAGGACGGTGCGCTTCGCCCGAGCAGCCATTCCTGGTGGTCGATGCCGTCGGTCGCCGCGATCACCGGCACCACTGCCTCCACCATGGCCTGCGTAGCCGCCAGGCTTGCACCCGGATCGAGGTGAATCTCCACCGTAAACATGTCCCGATCCGCGGGCGGGAAAAACTGCTCGCTCATCTGCCCGGCCATCGCAAAACCCAGGAAGGGCAGCACCAGGGCGACCGCGATGGCGCGCCAGGGATGGTCGAGCACCCAGCCGAGGAGACCCCGGAATCGTTCCGACAGTTGAGGCAGGTGAATTCCGTCGTGTTGGTCCTCAGGTTTCAGGAAGCGGCCCGCCAGACCGGCGACCAGGGTGAAGGAAACCAGGTAGGAGCCAATCAGGGCGAGGATGACCGAAATCGAGATGCCGCCGACGAACTCGCCGGCGGGGCCGGGCATGATCGCGATGGGAAGAAAGGCCAGAATCGTGGTCAGCGTGGACCCAGCCAGCGGTGCCCACAGGTGCCCCAGGGCGCGCGAGACGGCCTCGGCCCGGCCCATGCCACTGCGTAGATTACGCTGAATCGTGTCGGTCATAACAATGGCGTTGTCCACCATGATGCCCAGTGCGACCACAAGGCCCGTGACACTCATCTGGTGAATGGGCAAGCCGACCCACTGCATACCCGACAGGGTAAAGGCCACGGTCAGGGGCAGAGCGAAGGCCACCACCAGGGCAGCGCGCCAGCCCAGGGTCAGGAACAGCACGCAGAGAATCACCACGAAGCCCATAAGCACGTTGAGTACGAGTTCACCGAGCCGGTCGTTGGTGTAGCGCTGCTGGTCGAACAGCAGATCCAGCTGGATATTGGCCGGCAGCTCCGCCTCGAAGCGCTCAGTCATGGCGCTGATGCGATCGCTCCAGGAAACAATGCGCTCTTCCTCGAGCATGCGTGCGCCAACGATAACGGCGCGCTCGCCATCAACGAGCGCAAGGTCAGAGGCGGGTTCGCGGATGCCGCGTCGGATCGTGGCGATGTCTCGCAGCCGCAGGGCACGCCCATCGGCCTGCTCGAGCACCACCGTGTCGCCAAGGTCATTGAGCGTATCCAGCTCACCGGAGACCTCCAGTAGCCACTCCCGCTCACCACTGCGCAGCTGGCCGGCCGATACCTTGGCATCCCGGCTGCGCACGGCGCGCGCTACGTCAGCAAAGGCCAGCCCCGCCCGTGCGGCCGCTACCGGGTCCAGGGAAACAAGAATCTCTTCGTCGGGCGCACCGTAGGCCCGCACCAGGTCCGTGCCGTCCACCGTGCGGAGTCGCTGCGCGAGTTCCTCGGCGTAGCGCCCCAGGGTGCTGATGTCCGGCTCACCGGGACCGTTCCATTTCACGGCAAGCAGGCGCGTGTAGGCGTAGCCGCGATCGTCGTCCAGGCGGCTGGGCAGGGCGCCCACCGGCAGGTCAGGCTGCACATCGGCCACCTTGTCCCGGGCTTCCGACCACACGCGGGTAGTCTCGGTGATCGAGTCCTTGAGCTCAACCCGCAGGACCGAGATGCCGGCCTGGGAGGACGAGCTGATGACTTTGACCTCGGGAAGCTCACGAAGTGAGTTCTCAAGTGGCTCCGTCACCAGGGCTTCAACGCGTTCGGGCGTCGCGCCGGGGAAGGGCGTCAGCACCGTGGCGACACGGTTCAAGACGCGCGGATCTTCGGCGGTTGGCAGGGCACTCAGTGCCGCCATGCCGGCGACCAGGATGAGCGCTGCGAACAGCGTGATCAGGCGTGGATTTTCAAGGGCGCGTGCGAACATGACTCAACCACGCCTCATCTTCCGCACGCACATTCTGACCCGGTGCAACACGGTGCAGGCCGGTGGCGACCACAAATTCGCCGTCGCTGAGCGCACCCGATACGTAGAGCCGTCCCTGGTCAGCGTGCTCGATAGTCACGGTGCGTGTTTCCAGCACTGCCGCCTGGTCACCGGACGGCACGGCCACGTAGACCAGCCAGGTACCGCGCAGGCCGCCGGTGACGGCGGTATCCGGGAGCCAGGCGCCCTCGACGGCGACGGTTTCCTCGACGGCAACGTAGGCGAGGTCACCCGGCGCCCAGGCTTCGTCCACGGCCACGCGAACAACCTGGCTGCGCGTTCCCTGGTCCACGTCGACACCGATGGCAACGAGCGTACCGCTGGCGCGCTGGTTGCCGCTGCGCAGGGGCAGGGTGTCACCCGCCTTCAGGCCACGGGCCACAGCCTGCGACACGCCGGCGCGAACCTCCCGGCGTTCCAGCTGGGTCAGGCGAAAGATCGGTGCGCCGGCCGCAACCACGGCGCCCTCGTCCTCGAGCCGGGTACCGACGCGTGCGGCGAAGGGTGCGCGCAAGACCGACTTCTCCTGGCGAATGCGGTTTGCGGCAAGGGCCGCGTCATTGCGCGCCTGCGAAGCCTGCAGCAGGCGAACCTGGCTGGCCAGCTCATCACGCTCGCGCTCACTGGCGAGTTGCTCGGACTGGAGCCGTTCGATGCGGGACAGGTTGCGCTTCGCGAGGTCCAGGTCGGCGCTGATTTCCTCGGTTCGTGCGCGCAGCTCGTCGGCCTCAGCTTCGAGCAGCTGCAGGTCGAGGCGCGCGAGCACGTCGCCTGCGGCAACGGTGTCGCCCTCGTCGACCAGCAGGGCTTCGAGTTGCCCCGGCAGCTCAAAGGCCACGGAGGGGCTTTGGGGGGCGACGACCTCGCCGGCGAATTCACGCTGAATCGCATATCCTGACTGGAACTGAACGGGAACAACAGCGACCTTGTGCCGGTAGGCGGGCAGGGTGCTGTCAGCATGGGAGGTCCAGTCGCAGGCCGTCAGGGCAAGGGACAGGATGAGAAGCGGCAGGAGCCGGGTGCGGGCGGTCATTTGCGTCTCTCGTTAACTAAAATCGGGGCTGAAAATCAGCGGTTAAATCAAACTGGCCGGTCCAGTATATAAATAACTGGACTTGCAAGTCCAGTTTTTCTCTGTGAACATTTAATGAAATGAACGCCGCCACCCAGGAAATGCGCAGCCGGGGCCGTCCCCGGAGCGAAGAGAAGCGTCGCGACATCCTTGCCGCGGCCACGCATCTGTTCACCGTGGCGGGTTATGAAGGCACCAGCGTGGACGACATCGCCACTGCCGCCGGTGTCTCGAAACAAACCGTCTACAGCCATTTCGGCAACAAGGAAAACCTCTTCGGTGTCGCGGTCTCGGAAAAGTGCCGCGAGTCGGGCGTCGACGCCGATGTCATCGAAATGAATCAGCCGCCGGAAGTGCTGATCCCTCAGATCGCGCGACGTTTCGTAGGGCTTGTTAAGTCCCCGGAGGCCCTGCGCATCTATGCCATCTGCACCAACAGCACGGAATCCCATCCGCGGATTGCCGAGCTCTTTTACCTGCACGGGCCAAAGAAAACCGTTGATGCGCTGGCGGAATACCTCCGTCAGCAGAACGAGGTGGGCCGGCTCGCCATCGACGACCCCGCTGCCGCTGCCTGGCAATTCTTCTGTATGCTCAAGGGCGAGGCGCATATGCGCGCCCAGTTTGGTCTCGAGGGTCTTCCCGCAGAGGAAGAAGAGGCCTATATCGATCAGTGCGTGGCGATGTTTTTACGCGCCTATTCGCGCTGAGCTGTTAACGAGGAGGAAATCGCACCATGACCGACCCCAACGACCCGGGCACGGGCCCGGAAACCAGCGCAACACCGGCCAGCGAATCTGCGGCCACACCCGAGCCGGCTGCGGCTGATCCTGCGCTCGAAAAGCGCACCAACCAGTGGGCCATGTTTATCCACTTTTCCATGCTGGCAGGCTGGATCGTGCCCCTGGCCGGCCTGATCGTGCCCATCATTCTGTGGCAGATCAAGAAGGATGAGCTGCCCGGTATTCAACCGCACGCCTACGTGGTGCTGAACTGGATCATTACCAGCCTGGTCTACGGCGTCATCTGCTTCATTCTCACCTTCATTGCGATCGGCGTGCTGGGTTTCCTGGCGTTGGCCGTGGTCACCGTGATCTATGCCATTGTCGGCGGTGTGAAGGCGAACGACGGCGAAGTCTGGGAGTACCCGGGGACCATCATCAAGGTCTTTAAGTCTTGACGGAAGCGCCCGCTGCGGCGGAGCTGCACGGTGTCGTCGCAGCGGGCTATCCAGTTGTCTATGTTGACAGCTGGGAAGAAGAACGGCTAGCAGAACTGCTGACCGATGCTGCCGGTGAGCGCCCCCTTTGGCGCTGGTCGGCCGCCACGGGTTTTCTCGACGGGCCTGGTGCCACTGCCGATCTGAAGGACCCGCTCGATGCACTGACCTTCGTTGCCGACGAGGGGCAGGGCGCCGTCACACTGATGCAGGATCTGCCACCCCTGCTGGTGGACAACCCGCGCCTCGTGCGCGCGGTGCGGGATGTCTACGACCGGTTGGCGGACGCGCCGGGCGTCCTGGTCATGAGCTATCCCGGCGTGATCATCCCCGATGACCTCGGCAAGGAGCTGTATGTGCTGGGCCTGCCGCTGCCATCTGTCGCGGAACTGCAGGCCTTCCTGCAAGCGCAGAACGCCGCGCTGGCGCCCGACAGCCAACGCGACAGCGATTGGCTGGCCCACTGCGCGCAGCACATGCGCGGTATTTCCATCAACGAGGCACGCGACCTGTTCCGTCGTCTCGTAGCCGAAGCCGTGACGGACCGTAAGGAAGCCACGGAAGCCATTCGCAACGTCAAGGCGCGACTGCTGCGCAAGGAAGGCGCGCTCGAGAGCCTGCCGGTCGACCTCGACCTCGACCAGATCGGTGGCCTCCGCGCCCTCAAGAAATGGATTCGTACCCGCCACGAACTGTTCAGCAGCAAGGCCCAGGAGGCCGGGATCGAGCCGCCGTCCGGACTGCTGCTCATGGGCGTCAGCGGCTGCGGAAAGTCGCTTGCGGCGAAGATCATTCCTGCGGCCTGGAACCTGCCCTTGATCCGACTGGACATGAACCAGGTCATGGCCGGTGTCGGCGGCTCACCGGAGATCGCCTGGGCCAGGGCCCTGGCAACGGCCGAAAGCGCTTCGCCGGTGGTGCTGTGGATCGATGAGATCGAGAACTCCTTCGGCTATATGAACGGGGCCGTGACCAGCGGCAACATGACCATCTTTTCTTCCTTCCTGACCTGGATGCAGGAAAAGTCCCATGACATCTTCGTCGTGGCTACCGCCAATAAGATTGAGATGCTGCCGGCTGAGATGCTGCGTAAAGGGCGCTTCGATCAGCTGTTTTTCCTCGACCTGCCCAAGCCCGAGGCGCGCGGGGAGATTCTCAAGATTCACATCCGCAACCAGGGCGGCAACCCGGATGAATTTGATATTGAGCAACTGTGCGAGCTGGTCGATGGCTGGACCGCCGCCGAAATCGAGCAGATGGTGCGTTCGGCCCGCCTTGACGCGTTCTATGAAGACCGTGATTTTGTCTACGACGACCTCATGCGCAACAGCTTTCGCATGGTGCCGCTGTCCAAGACCATGGCCGAACAGATCATGGCCCTGCGCGCCTGGGCCATGAAGCGCGCCACCCCGGCGGATTGAACCGCGCACCCGCGTCGCGGTCACAGGGCCAGCAAAGGAGAACAATTAATGAGTACCGAAGCCCCCCAGCCTGACGTCGCCGTGCGCCGAGCCCCGAACGGGCGCGGCCTGCTTCGCGAGTGGTTGCCGATGCTCGTCTTCCTGGTCCTGATCCTCGTGGCCCGTTCGACGCTGGCCGACCACTATCACGTGCCCTCCGGTTCCATGGAGGGTGCGCTCATGCCCGGCGACCATGTTGTAGTGAACAAGTCCGCCTTTGGCGTCAGGATGCCGTTCAGCAAAACGGTGCTGTTGCCCAGGGAGCGTCCCCAGCCCGGCGACGTGGTGATTTTTGACTCCCCCGAGGACGGTGTTCGTCTGATCAAGCGGGTCGTGGCCGTGGGCGGACAGGAGGTCGCCGTCCTGGCCGGCCGCGTTCTAATCAATGGCGTACCGCTGGTCAGCGCCACGGCGCCCACGGTCGAACGCTATGGCGACACCTACGTGAGCCTTGAACTGGCCAACGGTGGCGGTCCCGATCTGGCGCCCGTTCGTGTGCCGGAAGGGCACGTGTTTGTGCTGGGTGACCATCGGGGTAACAGTCGCGATGGTCGCGTTTTCGGCTTTGTCCGCGAAGGTGAACTCTACGGTCGTGCTGCCGGCGTCATCTGGCGGTTGAGCGAGGGTCCTACGTGGCACGACCTTTAAGCCGTCTGCGGCCCGTGGAGTCGTCCTGAATGCACCTGAACGCGGATTTTTCACAGCGCGCCGTGGTTCGGCCCGGCGACCATGAATGGGTGCCGTCCCCCATGCCCGGCGTGACACGGCTCATGCTGGACCGCATCGGTGATGAAGTCGCCCGGGCAACGTCGCTGGTGCGCTATGCGCCGAACAGCACCTTTCCCGCCCACGAGCACGGCGGCGGCGAGGAAATTCTTGTGCTGAAGGGTGCCTTCGCCGATGAGCATGGTCGCTACCCGGCGGGCAGCTATCTCCGTAACCCCATTGGCACGCGTCATGCCCCCAGGGTCGACGAGGCCGGGGCGGAAATCCTGGTCAAGCTCCACCAGTTCGAGCCCTCCGATGAGCGTCACTTTGCGCGATCAACAACGACTGGGGGCTGGCTCCCCGGCAGCCGGGAAGGGCTCAGCGTCATGCCCTTGCATCGCCACGGTTCGGAGCGGGTATCATTGCTGAGCTGGGGGTCGGGACTCGAGCTGGAACCTCGTCCCTTACCAGGCGGTGCTGAGCTGTTCGTGCTCGAAGGCGCCTTCGAAGACGACCTGGGCGTCTACGGGGCCGGCAGCTGGCTGAGACTCCCGCCGGGGCACTGGCTCACGGTCCGAGCCGGCGCGGACGGCGCGCGGATTTACTTCAAATCCGGCCACCTCTCGCGCATGCTGTCCTGATCCGTACGCCAGCTCCGTGAACCCCTGGTTCCTACTCGCGCTTGGCGTGGCGGCCATTGCCCTGGCGCTCTACATTCCCCGCTGGCGGCTCGAGCGTGTTCTGGAAAAGCCGTTTCCTGAGCACTGGAAGGAGATTCTTGAACGCAATTCTTCCTTCTACCCCCGGCTACCTGACCCGCTCCGCGAGCGGCTCCATCGTCACGTGCAGCGATTCCTCCATGAGAAGCATTTCCAGGGTGCAGGGGGGCTGCAGATTGATGACGAAATTCGTGTGACGATCGCCGCAGAAGCCTGCCTCCTGACTCTTAACCTGGGTCCCGAGGTCTTTCCACAGCTGCGCTGGATCATTGTTTATCCCACCACGTTTATCGTTGAGGGCGCCGCATGGGTCGAAGAAGATGGCGTGGTCGAGGAGGGTCGCCGGGACCTGCTCGGTGAATCCTGGGACAACGGCCGGGTCATACTCGCCTGGGATTCGGTGCTGCACGGAGCGCGCAGGCTGAACGACGGCGAAAATGTCGTCCTCCACGAATTTGCCCATCAGCTGGACGGAGAGTCCGGCGCGACCGACGGGGCCCCGCTGCTGGGCCAGGCGCCGGCCCTGCGCGGCTGGGCCGAGGTGCTTTCCGAAGAGTTTTTGCGCCTGCGCCACGATGCGTTTCACGGCCGGGACAGCGTCATGGACGAGTACGGGGCCACCAACCCGGCAGAGTTTTTCGCCGTGGCCACCGAGACCTTTTTTGAACGTCCGCACGAGATGGCGCGCCATCACGAGGCGCTCTTTTCGTTGATGCGCGATTACTACCGGCTCGATCCCCGCGAATGGCACTAAAGAGGGCGCGGTTCAGGGGCTGTAGAGACCTCCGCCCTTGGCTATACTGCCGCCCACGCGAAGCGCACCCCGATCTCCGGAGAACAGGACAACGATGAACGACACCCGGATCATTTACACGCTCACGGACGAGGCGCCGGCCCTGGCCACTTACTCGCTCCTTCCCATCGTCAATGCCTTTGCCGGACCGGCGGGCGTTGCCGTGGAGACGCGTGATATTTCCCTGTCCGGCCGGATCCTGGCCACCTTTCCGGAGCGACTGACGCCTGAACAGCGAATCGACGACGCTCTTGCCGAGCTGGGCGCCCTGGCCAAGCGTCCGGAAGCCAACATCATCAAGCTGCCCAATATCAGCGCGTCGATTCCGCAGCTGAAGGCGGCGATCGAGGAACTGCGCTCCAAGGGCTATGACGTGCCCCAGTACCCGGAAGACCCCGCCAGCGACGAGGAGCGGGAAGTGCAGGCGCGCTACGCCAGGGTCCTCGGCAGTGCCGTGAATCCGGTCCTGCGGGAGGGCAATTCCGATCGCCGTGTCGCGGCGCCCGTCAAGGCCTACGCGAAGGCCAACCCGCACCGCATGGGCGCCTGGACACCGGAATCGGAGTCGAAGGTACTCCACATGACCGAGGGTGACTTCTACAGCTCGGAGCAGTCCTTCGTCATCGTTAACGAGGGTAAGGTGCGTATTGAGCTGGTGAAGGCCTCCGGCGAGGTCGAGGTGCTCCGGGATGACGTCCCGGTGACCGAAGGCGAAGTGATCGATTCATCGGTGATGAGCAAGAAAGCGCTGTGTGCGTTCTTCGAGCGCTCCATCGAGGAAGCCCGCTCGGCCGGTGTGCTGCTGTCGCTGCATCTGAAGGCGACCATGATGAAGGTTTCTGACCCGATCATGTTCGGCCACGCCGTGCGCGCCTACTACGCGGACTTCTTTGCCAAGCACGGTGATCGTCTCGAGTCGCTGGGCGTCGACCCAAACAATGGCATCGGTGACCTGTACAAGCGCACGGTCGAGCTGGAAGACGATGAACGCGCGCTGCTGGAAGGCGCCGTCAATGAGGTGTACCGACACCAGCCGCGCCTG
>JBCDHO010000044.1:0-11368 GCA_038749855.1 Pseudomonadota bacterium | reverse complement strand
GGGTTGCCAATGAAGCGGGCGAACTCTATGGCCCCTTCGGCACGGAGCTCATGGACGTGCATGGCACGCTGTGGACACCCAGCGTTTACGGCGAACGCATCACGCTGATCGCGGCGACACCGGCGACGACGGGCGGCGCCAGCTTCCGCATTGCCTCCGTGGCAGAGCTTTTTGAGCTGGATGCCCAGGGGCAGCCCAAGCTGGAGGCCAACCCAAAAAATGATCTGCCCTGCGCTGAAGACGCGCAATGCATCGGGACATCGAGCTTCAGCACCATCGAGGAGACCCAGTCTGCCATCGGCAGCTACACCTTCGTGAGCGGCGGCAGCAGCTTTGTCTGCTCGGGTGGGCTCGTCAACGACACGGATACTGAAACCTTCATTCCCTATTTCCTGACCGCCAATCACTGTCTGAGCACTGGCGCCGAGGCCAGCACGGTCGAAGTCGTTTGGGACTACTACGCGAGCAGTTGCAACGGCTCTGCACCGAGCCGGGGCAGTCTGCCACGCTCCAATGGCGCAACGTTGCTGCGGACCGGTGAATTTGCGGACTTCACCTTCCTGCGGCTGAGCAACGTGCCCGGCGGACGCTGGTTCATGGGTTGGGAAACCGGCCGCAGCGCCATCAGTAACGGCACCGTGCTCCATCGGGTATCACATCCGGGTGGTGGACCGCAGGTCTATTCCCGGACCGCGGTCAGTTCCCCGCCGCCGTTTTCCTGTTCCGGCCTGCCCACCAGCAACTACATCTACTCATCGCAGCTTCAGGGCGGCACGGCTGGTGGCAGTTCCGGCGCTCCGGTACTGCTCGACAACGGACGCATTGTCGGACAGTTCTTCGGCGACTGTGGCGAGAACATTGATGACAACTGCGACTACGACAACCTCGCCGTCGACGGCGCGCTGGCGTCGTTTTTTGGTGAGATCGCCACCTACCTCGAGACCGACAGTTCCGGGGCCGCCGACCTGGCCGTTACCGAGGTGACTGGGCCAGGGGGCGCGGTTGCACCCGGCGCTTCCTTCGATGTGGCCACTACCGTTGAGAACATCGGCGGCCAGCCATCGAACGCCTATCGACTCACCTTTTACCTTTCCAGCGACCGAAACATCGGATCCTCCGATCGATCGCTGGGTTTCGTTGATCGGGAATCACTCGGGCCCGGTGAGCGACACGCCCGAGTGACCACGGTGACGGCACCGGGCGATCTCGCTCCGGGACGCTACTACGTCGGCGTAGTCATTAGCGGTGGGGACAGCAACGCCAGCAACGATACGCGCAGTGACGCTACGCCCCTCGATGTTGGCGGCGGCGGAGGCAGCGTTTCCGTGACCCCGGCCCTGAACGGTGCCTGGTTCAATCCACCGACCGCCGGCCAGGGGCTGCTCATCGAAGTGTATCCGGGCATCGGTAAGGTGTTCATGGCCTGGTTCACCTTCGATACGACACAGCCGGGCAATGCAGCATCCGCCACCATTGGCGCGGCCGGGCACCGTTGGCTGACCGGCCTCGGGGACATCGACGGAAACCGCGTGCAGTTCGACGTGGCCCTGACCCAGGGCGCGCTCTTCAACCAGGTCGAACCGGCGGCCGAGACCACCACCGGCTTTGGCACGGTAGTAATCGAATTCGCCAGCTGTGGATCTGCCACCCTGACCTATATCTTCCCGGGGGCCGGGCGCAGTGGCAGCATTGATCTGCAGCGGATCACGTCCGATTCCGTCAGCAATTGCCAGACCATTCAGGGCATCTACGGACAGTGAGCCAACAGCGCTTCTGATCCGGATGCGGCCGCCGGAACGCGGCGGCCGCTACAACGGCTGACGGACCGCCTCGCACGGCGCTTCACAGTCGACATGCGAAGCTCTGACAATGGTAACTAAGCGCTCAAGGGTTCCAAGCAGCCGACTCGGCCGGCTTACCCGTATCGGGCTTACGGCCGGCGAGGTTGCCCTGGGCGGCGCCGCCGAACGCCTGCGCCGCCTGCGCAGCATCCAAAGCGACGACGATTCCGATACGTCAGAAAACGTCTTTCTGACGGAGGCCAACGCGCGCAAGCTGGCGGAGGGGCTGACCCGCATGCGGGGTGCGGCCCTGAAGATCGGGCAAATGCTGTCCATGGAGAGCGATGACTTCTTACCCCCGCATTTTGCGCGGGCCCTGGCGCCGGTCCGCGATGCGGCGAATGGTATGCCGCTGACACAAATCCGGCGGGTCATGGGGCGGGAATACGGCAAGGGGTGGGAAGACCGCTTCCTCGATTTTGACTACATGCCCATGGCCGCCGCCTCCATCGGTGAGGTGCACCGGGCGCGCACGCTGGACGGGCGCGACCTCGCCCTGAAAATCCAGTATCCCGGCGTTGCAAAGAGCATTAATAGCGATGTCGATAACGTCACCGCGCTGCTAAGGCTCGCGCAGCTGCTCCCGGCCGATATCGACTTCACACCACTCATCAAGGAGGCCAAGCGCCAGCTCCACCAGGAAGCGGACTACGCCCAGGAGGCACAGTGGCTCAGACGCTACCGCGAACTCGTGGCTGATGAGCCACGGCTCGTGGTGCCGCGTGTCCACGAAGACCTGACGACGAAACGCGTGCTCGCCATGGACTACGTGGAGGGCGTTCCAATCGAATCGCTGAGTGAACCCGATGTGTCACAGGCCACCCGGGATTCGGTGGGCACGCTCCTGGAGCGGCTCGTCTTTCGTGAGCTTTTTGAGTTTCACACGATGCAGTCCGATCCTAACTTTGCCAACTACCGCTTTCAGCCGGACACGGGGCGCGTGGTACTGCTCGACTTCGGGTCTACGGTCACCTTCCGGCCGGCCATGAGTGCACGCTATGCCCACATTGCTCGGGCCCTCATCGAAGAGGACAAGGACGGCGTGCGCCACTATGCCGAAGCCCTTGGCTACATCGATCCTCAGCGGGCGCCGGACTACATGGAGCGAGCGCTTGAATTCATTGAACTGGTCTGCGAACCACTGCGCCATGAGGGCGCCTACGATTTCGCCGGCGAAGATCTGCTCGGTCGAGCGCGCGAGATGGGTCTCGACATGGCCATGGACAATCTCCGCCAGGCCACCGTGCCACCACCGGAGACGCTGTTTCTGCACCGCAAGCTCGTCGGCACGCACATGCTGTGTGCGCGCATTGGCGCGCACGTAGCCATGCAACAGCTGATCTGGCCGTTTCTCAACGACCGCCCGCCCCTGGCTGCCTAGGCGCCCTGCTCCACCTCCAGCACGGCCCGTTCCTCGTCTGAGAACAACCGGCTGCGAATCAGGAACCGCTTACCCGTGCCATTGTCGAGGCTGAACATGCCGCCGCGGCCTGGCACCACATCAAGGATCAGCTGCGTGTGCTTCCAGGCTTCGAACTGGGGTCCGGACATGTAGAAGTCCGCGCCATCCACTGCACCCAGACGCACATCCGAGCTTCCGATCCGGAACTCACCCTCGGGATAGCACATGGGCGAGGACCCGTCGCAGCAGCCACCCGACTGGTGAAACATGACGGGGCCATACCGCTGCCGAAGCTCGCCGATCAGGGCCAGCGCCTCGGAGGTAGCAACCACGCGCGCCAGCGGGTCGGTCCCGGGCAGCGCCGCGTCATCGCTCACGCAGGTGATTGGGGTATCGGTCAAAGCTCGCTGCCTTTCGCGGCGGCGGGGCCAGGCCCCACCGTCACATTCGCCATACTCAGAAAAAACCGAGCTTGTTGGGGCTATAGCTCACCAGCATGTTCTTGGTCTGCTGGTAGTGGTTGAGCATCATCTTGTGGTTTTCCCGGCCCACCCCCGACTGCTTGTAGCCACCGAAGGCCGCATGGGCCGGGTAGAGGTGGTAGCAGTTGGTCCACACACGCCCGGCCTTGATGGCGCGGCCAAAGCGGTAGCAGGTATTGACGTCCCGGGACCAGATGCCGGCACCCAGCCCATAGAGCGTGTCGTTGGCGAGTGCGAGGGCGTCTTCTTCATCCTTGAAGGTGGTCACGGACACCACCGGCCCGAAAATCTCCTCCTGGAACACGCGCATCTTGTTGTGGCCCTCGTAGACGGTCGGCTTGATGTAGTAGCCGTCCGCGAGGTCGCCGCCCATCTTCTTTTCCTCGCCGCCGATCAGCGCCCTGGCGCCTTCCTGCTGGGCGATGTCGAAATAGCTGAGGATCTTTTCCTTCTGCTCGCTCGAAGCCTGCGCGCCCATCATGGTGTTGCCGTCGCGCGGGTCACCCTGGACGATGGCCTTGGTGCGCTCGAGGGCACGCTCCATGAACTGATCGTAAATCGATTCATGGATCAAGGCCCGACTCGGGCAGGTGCACACCTCACCCTGGTTGAGGGCAAACATGGTGAAGCCCTCGAGGCACTTGTCGAAAAAGGCATCGTCCTCGTTTAGCACGTCCGGGAAAAAGATGTTCGGGCTCTTACCGCCGAGTTCCAGCGTGACCGGAATGATGTTCTCTGCCGCGTACTGCATGATCAGGCGCCCGGTGGTGGTCTCACCGGTGAAGGCGACCTTGGCCACGCGCGTAGACTGGGCCAGGGGCTTGCCGGCCTCGAGACCGAAGCCATTGACGATGTTCAGCACGCCGGGCGGCAGCAGGTCCGCGATCAGCTCGGCGAATACCATGATCGTGGCCGGGGTCTGCTCAGCGGGCTTGAGCACCACGCAGTTGCCCGCCGCCAGGGCTGGCGCGAGTTTCCAGGCAGCCATCAGCAGTGGGAAGTTCCAGGGAATGATCTGGCCCACCACACCAAGCGGTTCGTGGAAGTGGTAAGCGACCGTGTCATCGTCCAGTTCGCCCATACTCCCTTCCTGGGCACGGATCACGCTGGCGAAGTAGCGGAAGTGATCGATGGCAAGCGGCAGATCTGCCGCGCGGGTCTCACGAATCGCTTTGCCATTGTCCCAGCATTCGCAGATGGCCAGCAGTTCGAGATTGTCCTCCATGACCTGGGCGATCTTCATGAGGACCGCGGCCCGCTCGGTCACGGAGGTCCGCCCCCAGGCGTCTGCCGCCGCGTGTGCCGCATCCAGGGCCGCCTCGATATCAACGGCGTTCGATCGCGCGATCTCGCCGATGCCGTGTCCGGTCAGCGGGCTGATGTTTTCAAAGTATTCACCGCTGGCCGGCGCCCGAAATTGGCCGCCGATAAAATTGTCGTAGCGAGCTGCAAAAGGCAGCTCGTGGGTGGTGGCTTCGATCACCGTTTGTGCGTTCATGGTTTTGCCTCTGTTTTGTGCGATAGTCGGGGTGAGCCAAGGTGCACGTCACCGCCCGGACATTCGCTGAAAGACGAAATGGCCGGACGTCTCCTGAGTGACGCGCCATTCAACTATAGCGGCTCAAGTCGATGGGAATGGCCCGGAGGACTTAGACATTGGTCGAATGCAGGCGCCTGTTATTCCGAATGGCCTGGATCGGAAGCGCAAAACGCAACGTTCTGCTGAGCCTGGCGCTGCTCGCGGGCGTTGGCTGCAGCCACCTCCAGCAGGGCGTGCCGACCATGCGTGGAACTGCGGCTGTGTCCGTGTTTCTGAACCCGGCGAGGTCATGAGGCGTCACGAAACTGAAACTGGACTCGTCTGGAGCGCCCCTTGAGTCTTTGATTCGGGCAAGGGCACCGGACCGGAGGTTCTGCCATGCAAACCCTGTTTTACAGCGCTCGTCCTTACGATCGCGAATCCATGACCGCCGTTCTCGCTGACGAACGCCACCAACTCGACTTCATCGACGCTTCCCTCAAGCTGGACACCGCCATACTGGCACGCGGCTACGACGCAGTATGCGGCTTCGTCAACGACCGCTTTGACGCAGAAACCCTGCCGGTGCTGGCCGACGGGGGTGTTCGCTTTATCACCTTGCGCTGCACCGGTTTCAACAACGTGGCCCTCGATTTAGCTGAGCAGCTGGGTATCCAGGTCGCGCGTGTCGGGGAGTACTCGCCCTACTCGGTCGCCGAGTTCACGGCGAGCCTCATCCAGGTACTGAATCGGAAGCTGCACAAAGCCTACATCCGTGCACGGGAAGACCACTGGCTCCTGGACGGGCTGCTGGGCTTCGACCTGCACGGCAAAACCGTGGGCATTTGCGGGACGGGCAAGATCGGCGCCGTGCTCGCGCGCATCCTGCACGGTTTTGGTTGCCAGCTGCTGGGCAACGACCTCGTTGAGAATCCCGACTGCCTGGCGCTGGGTATGCGCTACGTTCCCCTGGAAACCCTGCTCGGGAAATCCGACGTTGTCACGCTGCACGTCCCCCTGGTGCCCGAAACACACCACATGATCAACGCAGAATCACTGGCACTCATGAAACCTGGGGCCTACTTCATCAACACAAGCCGTGGCGGCCTGGTGGATACGAAGGCACTCATCACGGCCCTGAAGTCCGGCCACCTTGGGGCAGCAGGTCTCGACGTTTACGAGGAAGAGAGCGGGATATTTTTCCAGGATCACATGGGCCAGGTCATGGGGGACGACGTGTTCGCACGCCTGCTGACCTTTCCCAACGTGGTGGTCACAGGCCACCAGGGCTACTTCACGTGCGAGGCACTGAGGGACATCGCCCGTGCCACGGTGCAGAACCTGGACGATTTTGTCGCCGGGCGGCGCAATGAAAACTGGCTCTCGCCCGCAGAACCCGACACTCAATCCTAGACCTTTCCGGCTGCCCGAGGACGATCAACGGACAGCGCTCATCACAGGAAACCATGAGGTGCCGCAGCAGCGGCCAGAATGGGGCTCAGTCGGCACCCAGCGCCGTGCGCACATCCATGAGCTCCGGGAAAAAGGTCAGGTCCAGCGCCTTCTTTAGAAAGCCCACGCCCGATGAGCCGCCAGTGCCGTGCTTGTGTCCAATGATGCGCTCAACGGTCTGCAGGTGCCGGAAGCGCCACAGCTGGAAACTTTCCTCCACGTCGACCATCTTTTCGCAGAGTTCGTACTCGGCCCAGTAGCGCGCCGTATTTTCGTAGATGCGCTGAAACATGGGGACGAGGTCCGCGTCGCGCTGATGGGGCTCGGTCCAGTCGCGATCGGTCTGGCGCTTGGGAACCGCATGACCCTGGCGCGCCAGGTAGCGGAGAAACTCTCCGTAGAGGCTGGGTGCGTCCAGGGCCGCCTTCAGCTGTGCCTGCCCTGCCGGGTCATGCCGGAAAACGCGCAGCATGTCGGGATTCTTGTTGCCGAGCATGAACTCCATGAGCCGGTACTGCAGGGACTGAAACCCGGATGCCGCGCGCAACACCTTACGAAACTGGGCGTACTCGGTGGGCGTCAGCGTCGACAGGACCGTCCATTGCTCGAAGAGTTGCCGCTGCACCTGCTTCACCCGCGACAGGATCTTGCTGACCGGGCCGACATCATCGGCGGCGATCAGGCGCATGGCAGCGCTGAGCTCATGAATGATCAGCTTCATCCACAACTCGGACACCTGGTGCTGAATGATGAACAGCATCTCGTCGTGGTGGGCCGGGTCGCTGTGCGGCACCTGCGCGTTCAACAGCTTGTCGAGCCCCAGGTAACCGCCGTAGGTCAGACGGTTTTCGAGGTTCGTTGTAATGCCGCTTTCCAGCGGCCTCAGATTCTCGTTCTCTTCACTCACGGGGGTTCAGCATTCGCGCCGTTTTGACGAGGGTTCAGGGTCGCGGGGGTGGACCCCGGCCCGAGCGGTCGAAGTATAATAGCGGACTTTTTCGTTCCGGGGTCTCCGCCCCGGGGCCTGTCTTGACGAGTGCGAACCGGGCCCGAACCCGGTCAGACGAGGATGCCCTGATGCCGGCAACCATTGCCTCTTTCAAAGTGGATTTTTACCAGTTCCTGACGCCCGACGGGCACCTGGTCGGTGACGACATGCCGTCCCTGGCGAAGGACTTCGATACGCTGCGCGACCTCTATCGCAACATGGTGAAGACGCGGACCTTCGACAAGAAGGCCATCGCCCTGCAGCGCACGGGCAAGCTCGGCACCTACGCCTCCTGCCTGGGCCACGAGGCCGTGCACTGGGCCATCGGCAGCGCCATGAAGCACGAAGACTGCTTTGCCCCCATGTACCGGGAATACGGCGCCCAGTTCGCACGCGGCGTGAAGATGTCCGACGTCCTCAATTACTGGGGCGGCGATGAACGGGGCAGCGACTTTGCCGGCCCGGCGCACGACTTTGCCTGGTGCGTGCCCATCGCCACCCAGTGCCTGCACGCAGCCGGCGCGGCGCTGGCCTACAAGCTGCGTGGCGAGCCGCGTGTCGCGGTCACCGTGGTCGGTGACGGTGGCAGTTCCAAAGGCGACTTCCTGGAGGCCATCAACGCGGCCAGTGCCTACGAGTTGCCAATGGTCCTGGTGATCTGCAACAACCAGTGGGCCATTTCCGTTCCACGCAGCAAGCAGAATACGGCCACGACCCTGGCCCAGAAGGGCATCGCCGGTGGCCTCGCCTCCATCCAGGTGGACGGTAACGACATCATCGCGGCACGCTGGGCCATGGAAGAGGCGATAGAAGGCGCCCGCAACGGCGAAGGCGCCACGGTGATCGAGATGATTACCTACCGCCTCTCCGATCACACCACGGCGGACGACGCGACACGCTACCGCGACAGCGAGGAAGTGGACATCGCCTGGAAGCAGGAGCCCATCGTGCGCCTGCGCAAATATCTGACCAGCGTCGGCGAGTGGGACGATGAGCGCGAGGCCGCCCTGGAGGCCGAAGCCGCCGAAGCCGTGAGCGAAGCCGTCGAGGAGTACCTCGCCCTGGGCAAGCCCGGCCTCGAATCCATGTTCGATTACATGTACGCCGAGCTGCCCCATGACCTGGCCGAGCAGCGCGAGCGTGCGCTTGAGGAGCTGAAGTAATGGCGAGCATCACGATGGTCGAAGCCGTCACCATGGCCCTGGCCTGGGAGATGGAACACGATGACTCGGTGGTCGTCCTCGGCGAAGACGTCGGCATCAATGGCGGCGTCTTTCGAGCCACGGCTGGCCTTGCCCAGCGCTTCGGTGACGAGCGGGTCATCGATACGCCGCTGGCAGAAACGATGATCGCCGGCCTCTCCGTGGGTATGGCGGCCCAGGGCATGAAGCCCGTTGCCGAGGCGCAGTTCATGGGCTTCATCTACGCCATGGTCGATCACATGATCTGTCACGCGGCCCGCATGCGGCACCGCACCCGGGGCCGCCTCAGCTGCCCCATGGTGCTGCGCGCCCCCTTCGGCGGCGGCATTCACGCCCCGGAGCACCGCTCGGAAAGCACCGAGGCCCTGTTTGCGCACATCCCGGGCCTGCGCGTCGTCATTCCCTCGTCCCCGTCCCGCGCCTATGGCCTGCTGCTGGCAGCCATTCGCGATCCGGATCCGGTGGTGTTTCTTGAACCCAAGCGAATCTACCGCCTGAACAAGGAAGAGGTCGAAGACAACGGCGAGGACCTGCCCCTGGACGTGTGCTACGTGCTGCGTGACGGCACGGACCTCACCCTGGTGACCTGGGGCGCGATGGTCAAGGAAACGCTGGAGGCGGCGGACAAGTTGGCCGAACAAGGCATCAGCGCTGAGGTCATCGACGTGGCGACCATCAGCCCGCTGGACATGGCCACCATCATCGAATCGGTGGAAAAGACAGGCCGCTGCGTCATCGTCCACGAGGCCGCGCGCATGTGCGGTGTCGGCGCGGAAATCGCCGCGGGCCTGGCCGACGCCGGCCTCTACCACCTGTATGCACCGGTGAAGCGCGTGACCGGCTACGACTCGGTGATGCCGCTCTACAAGATGGAAATGAAGTACATGCCCAGCGTCGGGCGTATCCTCAACGCCGCGAACGAGGTGATGGAAGTCTCATGAAAATATTCAATCTGCCGGACCTCGGCGAAGGCCTGCCGGACGCGGAAATCGTCGAGTGGCTGGTCAAGGAAGGGGATGAGCTGAAGGTCGACGACCCCATGGTCAACATGGAGACGGCCAAGGCCGTGGTCGAAGTGCCCTCCCCCTTTGACGGCAAGGTGGTCAAGTTTTACGGTCAGGCCGGCGATGTGATTGATACGGGCGCGCCGCTGGTGAGCTTTGATGTCGGCGACGGCGCCGATGACGAAGAGCCCGCTGCCGAAGCCGCGACGACCGACGCCACACCGGAAACGGACACGACGGAAGACGCGGACGCGTCTGCAGCGCCAGCCGCGGACGCAGCATCCGAACCCGCCGGCACTTCGGCACCTGCCGAGCCAGAAGCAGAAGCCCCCCGTGCCGACTCCGGCACCGTGGTCGGCGCCATGGAAAGCTCCGACCGCGTCGTCAGCGACGCGGTGGCGAGCGTCGGTGGTCAAAAAGTCACGCCAGCCGTGCGCGCCCTCGCCCGCAAGCTGAAGGTCGACCTCGCTCGCGTTACACCCACCGGCAAGGACGGCGTGGTTACCCGCGCGGATGTGGAACACGCCGCAAACAACCCGGCGCCCGCCACGCCGACGGCCCACCCGACGACGGGCGAATGGGAAGCGATCCGCGGCACGCGCCGCACCATGGCTCGCATCATGTCCGAAGCCCAGGCCCAAGTGGTGCACACCAGCCTGATGGACGACGCGGACCTGCACGCCTGGGCCCCGGGACAGGACGTGACCGTTCGCCTGCTTCGCTCACTGTGGGCCGGCGCCCAGGTCGAAGCGGGGCTGAATGCCTGGTACGACGGTGAGAAAGGCATGCGCATGATCCACAAGGGCATGGACGTGGGCATGGCCGTCGACACGCCCGATGGCCTGTTCGCTGCGGCCCTGCGCAACGTACATAACTCAACGCCTGAGCAGGTGCGCGCCAGCGTGAACCGCCTCAAGGAGAACGTGAAGAGCCGCGCCATCCCCCCGGCAGACCTGAAGGACTACACGATCATGCTGTCGAACTTCGGCGTCTTCGCGGGCCGCTACGCTACGCCGATCATCAATCCGCCCTGCGTGTGCATCGTCGCAGCCGGCAAGAGCCGGCACGAGGTCGTGCCGGTGCTCGGCGGCGTCGAGGTGCACCGCATCCTGCCGATCAGCCTGACCTTCGACCACCGGGCCTGCACCGGCGGCGAAGCGGCGCGCTTCCTCAAGGCCATGCTGGAAGACCTCGCACGGCCGACCTGACGGCCGCGCGACATCAGGCACCAGCGCGGCAGGCAGCGCGCTGCACCCTTCGCCTAACGAGCATTGGAACAGACCTGTGTTTCGCCCACAAAAAAACCCTCGCTGATCTCAGCGAGGGTTTTTTCATCAGCGACTATTGCCGCAGGGCAAGGCCCGATCAGTCCATCAGGAAACTGGTCTCCTCGGCGTTACCGCCGTTGCCTTGCCGTGCATTGCAGCTAATCGCTGGTTTGCTGCCCGCAAAGGCCGTCGTGCCATTGATCTGTGCAT
>JBCDHO010000043.1:0-11407 GCA_038749855.1 Pseudomonadota bacterium | reverse complement strand
GCCCCTGACCCGCAACGTGGACCGGCTCCTGGCCACGGAGCAGGCCAACCAGGCCCGCTATCGCAATGCCCTGGACTCCCTGGCGCACAGCCTTAAGACACCCCTGGCGGTGCTCAAGGCGGCCCAGGGGGGCGTCGGTGACCCGGAGGCCGAGCGACGCGCGCTGGAGGACATGGAGCATCTGATTGCCACGCGCCTGGAGCGGGCCGCGGCGGGAACCCGTCGGGCCCTGGCCGCACCCGTGGCCGTGGCGCCCGTTGCAGAGCGCATCGCTGCCTCGCTGCGTAAGGTGCATTCTCAGGATTTGCGAGCCCTCGAGTGCACCATCGAAGCTGGCCTGCAGTTTTTTGGTGAAGAACGTGACCTCATGGAACTCCTCGGCAACCTCCTCGACAACGCCTGCAAGTACGGCGAGGGACAGGTCCGCCTCGACGCGACGTCAATCCCGCCCGTCCCGCCGGCCCAGGGCGGCCGACCTGGACTTCGCCTCGCGGTTGGCAACAACGGCGCGCCCGCGGCCCTCGAGGGGCTCATCCAGCGTGGCCTCCGGGGCGATGAGCGCGCCGAGGGCCACGGGCTCGGCCTCAATATTGTTTCGGAAGTGGCCAACGCCTATGGTGGACGCTTGGACTTCGGTCGCTCGTCCCTGGGCGGCTCGGAAGTCGTCATCACCCTTCCGCCCGAGGGCGGCAGTACCGGAAACGCGACGAAACGCTGAGCAACCCATGGAACGCCTGCTGACCATCATGCGCCGGCTCCGGGACCCGGAAACCGGATGCCCCTGGGACGTGAAACAGGATTTCGAAAGCATCGCGCCCTACACGATTGAAGAAGCCTACGAGGTGGCGGACGCGATTCACCGCGGCGACGCGGAGGACCTTCGTGACGAGCTGGGCGATCTGCTGCTGCAGGTGGTGTTCCACGCGCAGATGGCGGACGAGCAGGGCTGGTTTGGTTTTGCCGACGTGGAGTCCGCCATCAGCGACAAGATGGAGCGGCGCCATCCCCACGTTTTTGGCAACGCGGACATCGCAACGGCCGAGGCGCAAAGTGTGGCCTGGGAGGTGCAGAAGGCCGAAGAGCGCAGGGCCCGTGGTCAGCACAGCCTCATGGACGGCGTGGCCGCCGGCCTGCCGGAGTGGATGCGGGCGAAGAAGCTGCAGAAGCGCGCCGCGGAAGCCGGCTTCGACTGGCCTGACGCCATGCCCGTGCTGGACAAGCTGGCAGAGGAGGCGGACGAGGTCCGCGAGGCTATTGAGGCGTCCGATCCCGACCACATTGAAGAGGAGGTGGGCGATCTACTGTTTGCCGCGGTCAACCTCGCGCGCCAGCTGAGGGTCGATCCGGGTAAGGCGCTGCGGGGCGCCAATGCCAAGTTTGAGCAGCGTTTCCGTGCGATGGAAGCGGAAGCTGGCGGCGCTGAGGCGCTGTCTCGGCTTGATCTCGACGCCCAGGAAGCCTTGTGGCAACGCGCCAAGCATGCGGTGAAGTGCACGGAAGCGGCGCCCTTGGCCCCGTCGGATGTGAGCACAGAAGCGGCACCGAACGTTCCTGAGGAGCGCAGCGATGACTGAGTTTTTGCAGGGTCTGGACCCGGCCACACTGGTCATCGGCAGCCTTTTTGGCCTCTTGCTTGGTTTGCTGGCGGCGGTCTTTGCCTGGCGCAGCGGCGCCCGGCGTGGTCAGGAAACCGCAAGCGTTGAGGTCGAGGCACTGCGCGGCCAGCTGGCCGGTGAGGTCGAAGCGCTCGGCGCGGTACGCCACGAAGCAGGGGTCCTGGAGGCCGCCCTGGCCGAGGCAAAACGGGACGGCGCTGTGCTACAAACGCGCCTGGATGAACAGCAGGCGCACTTCGACCGGGAGCGCGCGCTGCGCGAGGAAACCGAGCGGCGCCAGAAATCCGAGCGCGAAGAGGCCGAGCGCCGCCACCGGGAGGCGCTTGAGCAGGCCGAACGGCAGCACCGTGAAGACCGCCAGCAGGCGGAGCGTCGTCTCAAGGAACAGTTCGAAAACCTGGCCGGTTCCATCTTCGAGGAACGCTCAAAGCGCTTCACAGAACTCAGCAACGAACAGCTTGGGAGTATTCTTAAGCCCTTGACCCGCGACCTCGAGGCCTTCCGGGGCCGCGTTGACGAGACCCACCGCGAGGAAGTCAAACAGCACGCGGCGCTGCGCGAGAAGCTCACGCAGCTGGAAGGGCTGAATCAGCGGCTGAACCAGGAGGCGCAGGCCCTGACCAAGGCGCTGACCGGCGATGTGAAAACCCAGGGTGGCTGGGGCGAACAGCAGCTCGAAAAACTCCTCGAGCTCAGCGGCCTGGTGAAGGGCGAGCACTATCAGACCCAGGTGTCCGTTACCGGGCGTAGCGGGGAGCGGCTGCAGCCAGACCTGGTGCTGAGCCTCCCCGAACAGCGGTCCATCATCATCGATTCCAAGGTGTCGCTGACTGCCTGGACCCGCTACCAGGCGGCCGAGGAGGAAGGTGAGCAGGAGCGGGAGCTCGACGACCACGTGAAGTCGCTGCGGGCGCACATCGACGGGCTGGCCCGGAAGAACTACGCGGACGCGGAAGAGCTCAACGCGCTCGATTTCGTCCTGATGTTCGTGCCGATCGAGTCCGCCCTCATTGCCGCCCTCCGCCAGGATCCGGATTTGCCCGAGTACGCCCTCAAGCGACGGGTAGCCCTGCTGTCACCGTCGAACTTTCTGGCCACGGTTCGTACGGTTGCCTCGATCTGGATGGTGCACAAGCAGAACACGAACGCCCGGGACATTGCGGAGCGCGCCGGCCGCCTCTACGACAAGTTCGTGGGCTTCACCGACAACCTGAAGGGGGTCGGGATGCGTCTCGACCAGGCTCAGCGGGCCTACGACGGTGCCCTTTCCCAGCTGTCCGAGGGGCGCGGCAACCTGCTGCGGCAAGTGGAGGATCTCCGCAAGCTGGGTGCCCGGCATCAGAAACAACTCGATGCTGCCTTGGCTGAAAAGCTCGAGGATGCCGCGGGAGAGCTCGAGGACGGCTCGGGCGATCTTGAGGCCGACGCCGTGGACCCCGGATCCGGGGTGGAAGAAGCCCCCCTGAAGCTCGTCAAGGGCGACGACGACGCGTCCTAGCAGGTTTGGCGTTGCTGCCCACCGTGCGACAGTTACCCGGTCCGATGGGGCGTTGCTGCGTGCTGTACGACGGCTAATCGGTCTGTTGAGGCATTGCTGCCCGCCGTGCAACCGTTACCCGATCCTTGCGGGCCAGGTCCTGGTGGGTCGCAACAGCCCCCCAACCTGTCCGCTCCAGTAACCCTCGCACGGCCTCGCCCTGGGCATAGCCGTGCTCGAACATGAGCCAGCCACCGGGGTTGAGGCACGCCGCCGCACCTTTGGCGATTGCCCGGAATGCCGAGAGCTCATCCTCCCCGGGCGTTAAGGCCAGTCGGGGTTCAAAGCGGAGGTCACCGGTGAGCAGGTGCTCATCGTTGACGTTCACGTAGGGTGGATTGCTCGCAATCACGTCGAAGGGGCCGTCCAGGGGGTCACACCAGCTTCCGGTGTGAAAGGTCACCGCCGAAAGGCCCAGCGCCTTGGCGTTGCCTTGGGCAACGGCGATCGCCTCGGCACTGAGGTCCACGGCGTGTACCTCTGCCTCTGGCCGCTCGCTGGCAATGGCCAGGGCAATGGCGCCGGAGCCGGTGCCGATGTCGGCCACGCGAGTGTCGGGGGCCTCGGGCAAACGCTCAAGGACCAATTCCACCAGCAGTTCGGTTTCCGGGCGTGGGATCAGGACCGCCGGATTGACCTTAAGGGGGAGGGACCAGAACTCCTGCTCGCCCGTAATGTAGGCGAGAGGCTCCCCGCGGGAGCGGCGGCCCACGAGCCGCTGAAAGGTGCTTTCGACACCTTCCGGCGCCTCATCATTCGCGTGGGCAAACAGGTAGGCGCGGTCCACGCCCAGCGTTTGGGCCAGCAGCAGCTCGGCTTCCAGCTGTGGCGCCGCGCCAGGGTCGTGGTTGGCAGCCAGCCGATGGCGGGCCGCCTGCAGCAACCGCCGAAGCGTCACCTATTCAGACCTCGACGGGTTGCCCGTCCTTACCACCTTCTTCCTTGCTGCCGAACGGATGGTCGTGCTGGCGTGCTTTCTTGCGACCGGGGATGACCTCATCAAGGGCTGCGCGCCACCAGGCCGCGAAGTCATCGAGGATGAGATACAGGGCAGGAATGAGAATCAGCGTGATCACGGTGGCAAAAACGATACCGAAGGCCAGGGAAGTGGCCATGGGCACCACCAGCTGCGCCTGGCCGCTGCTCTCAAAGAAGGTGATGGGGGCGAGCCCGAGAAACGTGGTGAGCGAGGTGAGCAGAATAGGCCTGAAGCGCATGCGCGCACCCTCAACCACAGCCTGGAGCGTGGGGACGCCTCGGGCTTTTTCTTTATTGATGTAGTCAACCAGAATCAGGCTGTCGTTCACCACAACGCCGCTAAGGGCGATGATGCCAAAGTAGCTCAGCATGGACACGGGAATGTCCAGGAGCAGGTGACCGAAGAGCGCGCCGATCATGCCGAAGGGAATGACTGACATGATCAGCAGCGGCTGGGCGTAGGAGCGCAACGGAATGGCCATGAGTGCGTAAATCATGAACAGTGCCAAAGCGGCGCCGACAAGCAGATCACCCTGGACCTCGCCCTGGCGCTGGCTGGAGCCGCGCAGCTGCACACGCACGCCCGGAAACTGGGCCTGCAGCGCCGGCATCTCTCGACGCACGATGTCCGCGATGATCTTGTCCGGCTCGGCAATCTCCTTATCGACCTCCGCCGTCACCCGCACGGCACGCTCACGATCGAAACGCTGGATGACCAACGGGCTTTCTGTCAGTTCAATTTCCGCGACGGCTTCGAAGGGAACGCGGCCTCCATTGGGCGTGCGGACACGCATGCTGTCGAGGTAACCGACGGAGTCCCGCTCACTCTCCGGATAGCGGACCATCACCTTGACCTCTTCCTGGCCCCGCTGGATGCGTTGGACTTCCTGGCCGTAGAAGCCGGCACGTACCTGGTTGGCGAGGTCAGAGAGCGTCAGGCCCAGCGTTTCCGCCTCCGGCTTGATGTTCAGCTGAACCTCGGGCCGTCCGCGTTCGGAAGAGTTGCGCAGATCGTAGACCCCGTCGTAGGCGCCGATCCGGCGTTCGAGCTCCCGCGATGCCCGCGCGACCAGCTCGTTGTCTGGACCGCTGAGCTGAATCGAGAGGGCTGGCCCACCACCGGGCCCGCCGGCACGGTTGCTGAAGCCGAGCTGCTTAACCCCGGGAATGTCACCGGCGCGCTCACGCCAATCGCGCAGAACCGTGCCACTGGTCGGGCCGTCGGACCCGTATTTCACCAGTTCCACGATCACGCGTCCGGCCGTTTGTCCCGAGGCAATGGCCAGCACATGATTGACCACGGAGCCAGGCTCACGGCCGAGCTCGGCGCTGAGCTCCGCATCGGTCTCTCCGAGTGCTGACACCAGCTGACGCAGCGCTGCGTGGGTCTGCTCGGAGGGCGTGCCCTCGTTCATCTGCACGCTCACGCGCATGAAGTCGCCTTCCAGATCCGGGAAGAACACCGTTCGCAAAATACCGCCGGCCACCAGCCCGATGCTGAGAATGAGCGCCCCGATAAAGATGGACAGGGAGAGGTAGCGACGCTTTAGACAGCGCTCCAGGAAAGGCGCGTAGTAGCGGTCAATGATCTTATGCAGGCCTTCACTGAAGAAACGCTGGAAACGCACAAAGGGGTTGGTGGTGTTCTCGTCGTAGTGCTTCACCTTCATGTGGGCGAGGTGCGCCGGCAGGATGAGCTTCGACTCAACAATCGAAAAGGCCAGGCACAGCACCACAACCCAACCGATTGGTGCCATAAACTGCCCCGAAGGCCCGCTGACGAGCAAAACGGGCATGAAGGCGGCAATCGTCGTCAGCACGCCGAAGGTGGCGGGCACGGCCACGCGGTGCACGCCTTCCACAATGCTGCTCACCGAATGGCCTTTTTCACGCATGCTGGTGTAGGCCGATTCGCCGACAACGATGGCGTCATCGACGACGATGCCGAGTACGACGATAAAACCGAACAGACTGATCAGGTTAACCGTAACGTCGACGGTCGGCAGAAACAGGAATGTGCCGAGGAAGGCCACCGGTAAACCCACCATGACCCAGAAGGCCAGCTTGAGCCTCAGAAACAGGGACAGGCTCAAGAACACAAGCAGGGCGCCGAAGAACAGATTCTTCAGCATGAGGTCAAGACGGCCCTCGAGGTAGTAGGTGATGTCGGCCCAATAGTCGACGCTGATGCCGTCTGGGAGGAAGTCTTTACGCTCGTCGACCCAGTTGCGCACGGTTTCAGCGATCTGGAGCTCGTTTTCCGAACCGACGGAGAGCACCTCGATGGAGATCGCAGGCTGGCCGTCAAACTCGGAAAACCGACCGCGCTCCTCAAAGCCGTCACGGATGTTTGCGATGTCCTTGAGCAGGAGCCGACTTCCGTTCTCATTCGTGCGGATCACAATATCTTCGAAATCGCGACCGACATAAGCCTGGCCTTTGGTGCGGACCTGGATGTCGCCGGCCTGCGAGCGGATTGAACCTGCCGGCAGATCCAGCGAACCACGGCCGATGGCGCGGGCCACGTCGGCCAGGGTCAGATCGTATTTTTGCAGCGTATATTCGCTGACTTCGATGCTGATTTCGTAGTCACGCGCACCAAGAATGACCGCTCGGCTGACACCGGGTAGGAGCATGATGTCGTTGCGAACCTGCTTGGCATACTCTTTGAGCGTTCGCTCCGAGACGTCGCCGTGCACGCTGACAATCAGTACCTGCTCCTGAAAGGTATTGCGGTAGATCGTGGGTTTTTCCGTGTTGTCTGGAAAGGTTTGAATCGCGTCGACGCGCGTCTTGATCTCGTTCATGACCTCGGTGACGTCATACTCGTCGAGCACTTCGGCGACGACAGAACCCAGGCCGCGTGTGGCCGTCGAACGAATTTCCTTGATGCCTTCCACATCCTGGATGGCTTCTTCGATCCGGACCAGCACCCCTTCTTCCACGTCCTCGGGGCTGGCGCCGAGAAACGGCATGCGAATCGAAACCTCGTTGGTCACGATCTGCGGCTGCGATTCCTTTTTGATCGTCATGGCGCTGGCGAGCCCGCCGACGATGAGGATCGCCATGAGCAGGTTGGCCGCGACGGAGTTGCGGGCAAACCAGTCGATCAGTGCGGTGTAGGGGTTGTTGCTCACGCGTCGTCTCCGCTCTCGGCTGCGCGTGCTGCGGCTGTGTTCGTGACGGTGCTCGGCTCAAGGGCCGGTGCCGCCAGGCCGGTGGGGTCCTCGCCAGAAACGATAAGCCGCGTCCCGGGGATCGGTGCCTCCAGCGTCGTGGTAATCACCAGCTCGCCGTCTTCTACGCCGCTGGTGAGATAGACCTCGTCGGGTTCGGCCCGTGCCACGCTGACCTGGCGCACTTCCAGTTCTCGCTCCCCGTTGGCGACCAGCACGGTGTTGTCATTGCGTAAAACGTAGCGGGGCAGCACGACGGCGTTTTCGATGAAGCGGCCTTCGATGGCGGCCCGGACAAACGTGCCCATGCGCAGCTCGTCCTGGCGGCTCTCGCCAAGCAAGCCGTACGGATCGGCTACTTCAGCAACGGCGTAAAGGACGCGGCTGCTCTCGTCGATGACACCCTCGGTGCGAATCAGCCGCGCTTCCCAGGTCTTGGTCTGGCCCGCGACGGAGGCCTGCAGGCTCACGGGGGGATAGTCCGCGAGCACGAGATCGGTCGACGGAGGCAGGTCGAGAAAGGCCACGTCGGTCGTGGAGAGTGGCAGGCGTATTTCCGCCGTATCCACGGAGAAGGTGACGCCCAGCTGCGTTCCGGGTGAGACAAACTGGCCAATGTCTACGCGCTTGCTGCGCACGAGGCCGTCATAGGGCACCGTAATTTGCGTCCGCTGGAGGTCGCGCTGCGCTTTTTCCAGATCGGCCTGGGCAGCCAGCACATTGGCTTTCGCATCGGCCAGCTGAGGCTGGCGGGCGACCAGGGCGGGCGGCTCGCCGCTGCGTCCCAGATTGTTCCAGTCCTTAATCGCCTGCTTCGAGCGGGCCTCTTCATCGGCGAGCTGTGCACGGCGTGAGGCAAGCGACGCTTCTGCGCGCTTGACGGCGGTGGCGTAGTCGCTCGGGTCAATCTCCAGCAGCACCTCGCCCTTGCGGAAGAAGCCGCCGGCAACGAAGTCAGGGGACACAGACACCACCTTGCCCGACACCTCGGCCACCACAACGGTTTCCGTTCGTGGCCGCACGGGACCCTGCGACTCCACCACAAAGTTCAGGGACCGGGCCCGGGCCGGGATTGCCTCGACCAGTACCGCTGCTGGCCCCGTGTCTGCGCGGGGCGGCCGCTTGCCGGACGAGACGGTCACCATCACGATCACCGCCACGATCGAAAGGCCAATCATGCCCATCGGTAGCATAAAAACAAAAAATCTCTTCAGGAAGCTCATCGGTCTTGTTGTCCTTTTCGGTCCTCTGCCGCACCTCGGCCATCACCCCGGGCCGTGAAAATCAGGGCCATGTTAAGCGGCTTTTTTACGCGTGAGTCGTTGCATTTACACGATCCTTATCTTGCCCCTGCGCGTGTAAAGAAGGTGTGTGTCTTTCGTTGGGTTTCCTGCAGCTTTGCGCAACTTTACACAGCCGTAGTGAAGGTTCAGTTGGCCGATGCAGGCCGGTGCTCAGCGCCAGCGTCACGGCACCGATGGCGCTGGGGCGGTACAATAGGAGTAAGCAAGTGACCACACACCACCCAGTCAGGAATACCAGCCATGCTGCAAGCCCGCGATCACGGCATCATTCTGAAGTCGCCTGAAGACATCGAAGCCATGCGCGTGGCAGGCCAGATGGCGGGCACCGTCCTGCAGATGATTCGCGAGCATGTTCAGCCCGGCATCACGACCGGTGAGCTGGATGACATCTGCCACCGTTACATCACGGAAGTACAGGAGGCCATCCCAGCACCCCTGAACTACAAGGGCTTCCCCAAGTCCATCTGCACCTCGGTCAACCACGTCGTGTGCCATGGCATTCCCGGAGAGAAGAAGCTGAAGGACGGTGACATCGTCAATATTGACATCACCGTGATCAAGAACGGCTGGCACGGTGATACGAGCAAGATGTTCACGGTCGGCACCCCGGCGATCCGCGCCAAGCGCATCTGTGACATTGCCTACAAGGCCATGACCACCGGAATCGAAATGGTGGCACCGGGCGTTCGCCTTGGCGACATCGGTCACGCCATTCAGCGCTACGCCGAGGGGCAGGGCTGCTCCATCGTGCGCGAATACTGTGGGCATGGTATTGGCCAGGGCTTCCATGAAGATCCCCAGGTCTTGCACTACGGCCGGCCTGGCACCGGTGAAGTGCTCGTCCCCGGCATGGTCTTTACCATTGAACCCATGGTCAATCTTGGCCGCCGGGAAACCCGCCTGATGCCCGACGGCTGGACCGTTGTCACCCGGGACCGCAGCCTGTCCGCTCAATGGGAACACACGATCGCGGTGACCGAGGACGGCTATGACGTCCTGACTCGCTTGCCCGGCGACCCCCTCTGACGCCGCGCGACTAGACGCCGCCATGGCGGAACTCGCGCCCACGCCCTACCGCGGCACGCTGCCTGAGCCTGCCTTCGCCGCCGAACTGCTTCCGCCCCATCTGCTGGCGTCGTCGAAGTCGCCGGTGGCAGCGCCCGCAGGCTCATCCGAAACACCGCCCTCCGGCGTTGATCAGGCAAGCTTGGTGGTCGCCGCGTTGCGCGAGGCAATCGATAACGTCGATCGAGATCTGGAAGCGCGCTTTCGCGACGGTGGCGATATTCAGCAGCTCGTTGAAGCACGCGCCTGGGCCGTAGACCAAATGCTGCTGCATGCCTGGGAAACGCTGATGGCGGACGCGGGCGCCATGACCTTGCTTGCGGTCGGGGGATTCGGCCGCGGACAGCTCCATCCCCATTCGGATATCGACCTCCTGCTGCTGCATGGCGAGGCAGAGCTGCCTCACGCTGCGAAAGAGGCCATCGAGCGTTTCGTAACCGTCCTCTGGGATGCGGGCTTCTATCTGGGTCATAGCGTCCGCAATATCGAAGAGTGTTTCGAGGAGGTGGCAGCGGACGTCGCCACGGCCACGAGCCTCATGGAAGTTCGTTTGCTGTGCGGACCCGAGTCGCTCTACGAGGCGCTGGTCGAGGCCATCAGTCCGGAGCGGGTGTGGCCTGCGGGTGAGTTCTTTCACGCGAAGTTCCGGGAACAGCAGTCCCGCCACGCCCAGTTCGGTGATACGGCCTACAACCTCGAACCCAACATCAAGGAGGGCCCCGGTGGCCTGCGGGACATCCAGATGGTGGGCTGGGTGGCCAAGCGCCAGTATGGCGATACGGACCTCTACGGCCTTGTGCGGCACGGATTCCTGCTCGAGTCCGAGTACCGGGAACTGGTCGAGGGACAACGCTACCTGTGGCGCGTGCGCTTTGCCCTGCACCTGATCTCCGGCCGCGCAGAGGATCGGCTGCTGTTCGATGTTCAGCGCCAGGCGGCAGAGCTGTTCGGTTACGAAGGCGATCCGGCGACGAACGATGCGGTCGAACAGTTCATGCAGGGCTACTACCGGGAAATCACCCGCCTGGAGCGGCTTAACGAACGCCTCCTGCAGCTGTTCCGGGAAGAACTGCTGGGCCAGGATGCGCTGCCTCCGGAGCCACTGGGTGAGGATTTTCAGCTGATCAGTGGCTACCTTGAGGCGCTCGATCCGGAGCTGTTCAGGCGCAGGCCACTTGCGCTGATGGATCTGTTCCTTCTCCTTGCCCGACATGAGTTCATTGTTGGCGTCCGTGCCTCGACCATTCGGTTGATCGTCGACCACCTGTACCTCATTGACGAGGACTATCGGAATGACCCCGAGGTGCTCGGGCGATTCCTTGAACTGCTTCAACAGCCCCAGGGCGTCTACTCGCAGCTGCAGCGCATGAACCGCTACGGTGTGCTGGCACGCCTGATCCCGGATTTTTCCGCCATCGTGGGCCGCATGCAGTTCGATCTGTTCCACGTGTACACGGTGGACCAGCATATACTCTTTGTGGTCCGCAACCTGCGGCGCTTCGCCTATGGAAAATACCGGGAGATCTATCCCCGGGCGCCGCGTGTGTTCCAGGGGGTGCGTAAGCCGGAGCTGCTGTATCTCGCTGCCCTTTATCACGATATCGCCAAGGGTCGGGGGGGCGATCATTCGGAACTTGGCGCGGTCGATGCGCTGAGCTTTTGCCGGAAGCTGCCCATTACGGAAGAAGACGCCGAGCTTGTGGCCTGGCTGGTGCAGGAGCACCTGCTTAT
>JBCDHO010000042.1:0-11769 GCA_038749855.1 Pseudomonadota bacterium | reverse complement strand
CCATCGACGTCGCCGACCAGCCTACCACCGGCCTGTACTTCGCTGTCCTCTATACCGATGACGAGCTGCGCACCTGCTCCTTTGCCCACGACATCCTCCTGCACTGGTTGGCTGCTGACGCTCGGCCTTCAACTTCGGGGGCATGAGCTTTAACTCGAACATGGTTCAGAGCATCTTCAATCCGCAGCAGCCGATGCCCTCAACGCTGATGAGCACCAGTGCCCAGGGCGGAAGCGGATCCGATGTGCTGGCCGACTTCGGGCGCTGGGGCGTGTGGGTCGGCGGTCGCCTGATCTTTGGTGACAAGGACCGCACCGAGGCGCAGGGTGGCTACGACTTCAACACGGGCGGTCTGACCGTCGGTGTGGACTACCGATTTACCGAGTCCATGGTGGGCGGTTTCGCCCTTGGCTACTCCGATAATGAGGTCGACCTGGACCAAAACGGGGGTGGCCTCGACTCAACCGGCTACTCTGCGACCCTCTACGGCAACTGGTATCCCACCGACAGCTTCTACATCGATGCGTCGCTGGGCTGGGGTAACAACTCCTTCGACCAGGTGCGGCAGGTACGCTACCAGCTGTCGCAGACGGAAATCGCCGTCGATCAGACCCTGGAAGCGGACTTCGACGGCGATCAGATCAACGCCACCCTCGGTATCGGCTATGACTTCGTCAGCAACGGCTGGATCTTCGGACCGGAGCTGTACGTGGAGTATGTCGACGTCGACCTCGACCCCTTCACCGAGCGCCTCACGGCAACCAGCGATCCCAATGCGGTTTCCGGCTGGGCCGCGAGTATCGAAGGACAGAGCTTCGAATCGCTGCTGCCCACCATCGGCTTCCAGGTGTCGAAGGCCTTCAGCACCAGCTGGGGCGTGATCGTTCCCCAGGGCAACCTGGGCTGGTCAAAGGAGCTGGAGAACAGCGGCAACATCGTTTCTGGCTTCTATGTGGGTGATCTGAACCGCGTTCGCTTCGAACTCGAAACCGACGAGCTGGACTCGGAGTTCTTCCGCGCCGGCCTGGGTGTATCGGCCCTGTTCCCGGGGGCCAAGAGCGCCTACCTCACCGTCGATGGTGACTTTGATCGGGATCTGCTGAGCACCTACTACGTCAACGCGGGCTTCCGTTGGGAGTTCTAAGAGCCGACGGGCTCCGGGCGATAAAACGCGCCCGGGGCGCCTTGCCGGATCATCGAGAGGGGCGGCGACTTCGGTAGCCTGCCCCGCTCGCTCCAATCAACGCCCCCTAAATGGCCGCTTATCCCCCGATCCGGATCGCCCTGTTCGCTTACGGCGGCATTCAGGCTCAGACTCAGCAATCACTCCTCGCGGAAATGCGTTACGCGGCGCAGCGGGGCGTGCAGCTCGAGTACCGCGGTGTCAGCGCCAGCGCCATGATCGACAAATCCCGCTCGGCAGCGCTGACCGAGTGGTATCGGACGACCGACGAGGGCGTACTGTTCATGATCGATCACGACATGCAGTGGCGTCCCGGCGATGTCGTCGAGACGGCGCGCCTGGCCGCCGAGTGCAAGAGCATTGTCGGTGCCCTCTACGCCCGCAAGGGGCTGGGAAAGGGATTGACCTCCAACGACGGGGGCTCGGAGCGAAGCCTGTCTGTCGGCACCGCGGAGCACCAGCTTACCCCGTGCCGTTATGTTGCTTCCGGGCTGCTCGCCATCGACCGGTCCGTCCCTGACCGACTCTGGGAGGAACTCAATACGGAGTCGGCGTCTTACCAGGCGAAGCTTGGGCAGGCCATGGGAAAGGCGGATCTGAGCGCCCTGGAATCACTGATACCCTTGGGCATCACGCAAACGCACCAAACAGCATCCGGGGACGAGCGCTCAACGATTATCGATTGGTTTCGACCCGTTCGGATCCGCCGCGAGGACCAGCGCTGGGTATGGCTGGGAGAAGACTTTTCCTTTTCCTTACGCTGCCTGCACTGCGGCATCGAACCGCGCATCAACACGCGACCGATGCCCGTTCACTGGGGGGACCATGGGTTCACAGTGCAGGACGGTGTTCAAAAACCCGGCACAAAGGGCTGAAGCAATCCTGCTGAGCCGGTAAGGCCGATCTGGGTCAGACTGTGCCTGGCACCCTCGCCAGTTCCATCATTGTCAGCCTTTTCGTCGCCCGCTCAGGGAAAACCGAAATCCCAGTCGCTTGTAATAGTCTTCCTGCTCTCGCTCGGTCAGTGCATGCCACGCCTGAATCGATTCAGCTGCAGGGTTTACCTTCGCATCATCGGGTGGTCTTTCACCGGCGGCGACGTAATGCGCCGCGTAGCGTGTCCTGAAGGCCAGGGTTGGTTGCCCCGTGTAGTGAAAGGCGTATTTCCAGGCGCGCATGGCCTGAAAAAAGAAGCGGTCACAGAGCGGGGACAATACGCGCGGCATTAATCCCCACACCGCCACCAGCCGATAGGCAGCCTGCGTAACGAGGAAACAACTGGTGTCGCAATGGTTTTGCCCATCCTCCGGTTCCGAGATGGGAAGACGCGAACCGTCCGGGCGATGAAAGATTCTTCCGCTCGCACAAACCGGCGCGCCCGTTTTTCGGTGCGCTTCCAGCAACGAAGCAATATGACTGGGCTGATACCAGTTGTCCGCATCCAGGTAGGCAATCGCGTCAAAGCCCTGGCCGGCCGCGTAGAGCGATCCCATGGCCCTCGGCGTGTTGCCGTTGTCACTATTCTCCCTGGGCAGCACGATGTGCTCCGCGGCAAAGCTGGCCACCGCCTCCGAGGCGTGCCCATCAGCAACCAGGACGTGAACACACGAATCACCGGCATCCAAAGCCTGCTGGTCAACGCTCTCATGGCATTGCTCCAGCAGGCTGGATGGTTCCCGATGATAGGGCGTGATGACGGCTACGCGCACACTTCGCTCCTCACCGGGGTGCCCGCAAAACTACCTGTTACCCCTGGAATTAGTCTGTCTTATCCGGCGACGCCGGCTTGGGCATAAAGCTCGGCTGCTGCGCCTCAATCCGCTGCAGCACCTCGGCGATGCCCCGGTCAAGCTGCGCATCACCGTCCGAGGCGGGGTCGTTATCCACCTCGATGTCCGGCGTCACGCCCTCCCCTTCGATGATCCAGCCTTTGCCCGGCTGGCCCAGCCCGAACTCGGGCACGAACACGCTGCCACCGTCCAGCAGCGGTCCGCGGTTGGTGATACCGACCGTACCGCCCCAGCTCTTCTTGCCGATCAGCGGGCCGAGGCCGGCTTCGCGGAACATGTAGGGGAAGATATCGCCATCCGATGCCGAGTCTTCGCTCATCAGGGCCACCATGGGTCCGATAAAAGCCGTCCCGGGATAGGTTTCCGTCCAGTCACTGTGCGCCTGGAAGCCGAAAGCCAGCGGCTTTTGCATCAGGCGACGGATGATCATCTGTGACACGTTACCGCCGCCGTTGCTGCGCACGTCCACGACGAGACCTTGCTTGCGGATCTGTGGGTAGAACCACTTGATGAACTCGTAGATGCCGCCGGAGCCCATGTCCGGAATATGCAGGTAACCCACGCGACCGTCGGTCTGCTCCTGCACATAGCGGTGGTTCTTCAGCACCCATTCGAGGTAAACCAGATTGGTTTCGTCGGAGATCCCATTGACCAGGACCGTGCGAGCATCATCGACATCGGCGCTTTCACCAACCAGCAGTTCAACCGGCTGACTACCGCGGTCGGTGAGCAGGTCATAGGGGTTGTCTTCCAGTGTCAGCGCACGGCCATCAATCGCCAGCAGGTAATCGCCCTCGCTTACGTCCATGCCGACCTCCGTCAGCGGTGAGCGGTAGCGGCCCTCCTCGTTATGGCCTTCATAAATTTTTGCAAACCGGTAGCGACCCGCGCGTTCGTCCGCCTCGAAGGTGGCACCGAGCAGCGCAGCGCCGGAGCGCGGAGGCGCCTGCAGATCACCCCCCTGAACGTAGGCATGGCCGACATTCAGTTCAGCGATCATCTCGCCCATAAGCGTGTTCAGGTCCTCGCGGGTGGACACGTCGGCAACGAGAGGCCGGTACTGCTCACGCAGGGCCTCCCAGTCGTAGCCATGAAGGTTGTCGACGTAGAAGTAATCGCGGAAGCGTCGCCAGACCTCGTCGAAAATCACCGGCCACTCTTCGGCCGCCGAGCGATAAACGATCAGGTTGTCCAGCGAGACATTCTTGGGATCATCCGGGTTCGACAGATCGAAGCGCTTCATTGAGCCGTTCTGCTGGACGAACGCGGTCTTACCGTCGGCGCTGACGCTCAGGCCCTGCAAACCTTCGACCAGCGTATCGGATTCGCGCTTCTTGAAATCAAAGGCGTGAAGCGTGGTCTCGACATCCGAGGAGCGACCGTAGTAGAACGGCCCGCCGGTCACGTACAGGAGCTTGCCCTCGATGGCGTAGACCCAGAACAGGTTGTCGTCAGAGACAGGGACACGAATGATTCGCTGCTCGATGCCGTCAAAGTCGATGGTGACGCTAACGGTTTCAGCGCCCTCCTCGTCGTCCTTGTCCTTGTCCTCTTCCTCTTCCTCTTCGGCTTTTATGACCACCTCGTCATTGCGTGGCAGGAACGGATTGCCTGAGTCCTCCGCGAGCGCAATGGCGAAGATACCGTTCTCACGGTCGGTAACATAGTTCCATTCAGACGAGCCAATCTGCGGTGCAAACTGGCGCGTCGATGCGTAGAACAGGTGCTTACCGTCCAGAGAGAAGCTGGGCGAGTAGGCGTCAAAAAACCCGTCCGTTACGTTGGTGACGCGACCGGAATCACGTGACCAGACACTGAGTACTTCGTTGTCGCTGCCCGCTTGCGATCGACTAAAGGCCAGCCACTGGCTGTCCGGCGCCCAGGCATAGTCGGTACTGGGACCATAGGGCGATTCGACGACGACGCGGTGGTCTCCCTCCAGGTCCGTCACGTGCACGACGCCGGTGTGGTCGTAATAGGCGATCAGTTCGCTGTCCGGTGACCAGACAGGCTGATAAAGGCGCAAGGCCCGTGGCTCGGAAAGGACACGGGGCTCGCCACCGGACTGATCCACGATAAAGAGCTGCTCCTCACCGTTGCGATCAGAAATGAACGCCACGTAGCGGCCATCAGGGCTCCAGGCGGCTTCCCGATCATGCGCGTCACCCCGCTGGGTCAGGTTTCGCGTTACGCCATGTTCAACCGGCACCGTGAAGACATCGCCACGCGCAACCACGGCGGCGCGCTTGCCGTCCGGCCCGGCGGCGAAGTTGGAAACCTGCCCATTAACTTCGATGCGACGTGCGGTACGGCGGACGTGGTCGTCGGGAACCGTGATGGCAAGCCGCCGTTCCACGCCCGTGTTCGTGTCGAAGTGGCCAATGGTGCCCTCGATTTCGTAGACGATCTGGGAAACACCGTCACTGCTGGCCCATTTCATGTCCCAGCGATCCGAGTCGGTCAGCTGGGTGATTTCACCGTCGGCGTAGCGAAAGAGGTTGAGCGTGCCCGTCCGATCAGAGACGAAATGGATGCCAGACGTCAGCCACATGGGGTCTCGCTCCGTGCGAATGTGATCGGTAATCTGCTCCGCCTGATCGGCTTCAAGGTCGTAGATATAGAGGTTCTGAGCCCAGCCACCCTGGTAACGCTTCCAGGTACGGAAATCCCTGAACAACGGTGAATAAACCACCCATGCGCCGTCCGGCGACAGGTCACCGGAACCGGCCATGGGCATGGGCAGGGCTTTCGGCAACCCACCTGCTACCGATACTTGGTAGAGCTTCCCGTTGCCGAACATTTCGCGCAGGGAGCGGAAGATCACCGCCTGGCCGTCCGGCGTCCAGCCGTAGACCTGGTGGTCGGTGCCCCAGCGCGCCGGCAGTGGTCCGCTGACGGGATAGTAGGTCAGCTGGGCCGGCTCGCCGCCGGCCACGTCGATCACGTACACCTGCTCATCACCCCGGTACTGGCCGGCGAACGCCACCTGGGTTCCGTCAGGCGAGAATTTCGGATAAAGCTCCAAGCCCGGGTGGCTGGTCAGACGCCGTGCCGGCGCCGAGCCGTCAACATTTGCCAGCCACAAATCGCCGGCGTAACTGAACACGAGCTGGTCCCCGTGGATATCGGGATAGCGCAGCATCTTCGTGCCGACGCTCCCCGGATTCGACTCTGGCGCATGGCCATCAGCCGGAAGGAGCGGGGTGAAAGCGAGCGCGGTGGCACCAAGAAGGAAAGACAACAGCAACGAGCGGCGGGCAGATTTCATGGAATTTGTGCTTCAAGGGATGAGATGAGGGAGCGTAGAGTGCCAAGTCCGGGCCATCGGGTCAAAAGGCTTGTTTGGACATCGCCAGCAGACTTACCTTGCCACCCCAGGTAAGCGCGTAAAACGAGCTTCCCTCGCCCGTGCAGATTGCGCACCTTGCTTTGGCTCCCGCATAATCGCCACTCGCGCGACGAAAGCGCCAGCCCCCCTTTCGAACGATCTCACATGCGTCAGCCTTTCAATCCAACGGACGAGGCTTCAACGGTCGCGCTTTCCCAAAGCCCGCAAGGCAGCGTAGGGACAGCGCTAGCAGTCGCTCTGATTTTGCTGCTGGCGCTGTTCCTGATTTACGGCGCCGCACTTCATACAGTCTACTTGTTCGCCGATGAAACCTGGCTGTTCGATGAGGAAGCGCGGCAGCGGGGGCTGGCACACGCCATGTTCGAGTACACCCGTGGCTTTGGCCGCCCACTGACCGCCCCAATTCACTTCGCCTTTAGCCACGCCATTCTCTTTGGGGAAGAAGGCATGCTTGCCTTGCGCTGGGTGCAGTTCCTCTGCTCCTTTGCGATGGCCTTCGTCTTTTATGGTTTGCTCCGGCGGCTGGGCCTGCAAACCCTTACGGCACTGCTGCTGACGGTGTTTATCTGGAGCCAGCCTGGCTTTGCCATCCGGCATTTTTATGCACACACGGCCACTTCCTGGGCCCCGGCGCTGGCGTCCCTGCTGGCCTTCTGGCTGGTCCTTGATGAACGCTCGCCGCTCCGCGCGCCGGCATCGCTGCTGCTCGCATTCGGGCTGTTCCTGGCAGGCTTTTTCACGACCCAGGTCGCACCCTTTTATTGTGCTGGTCTGATTGCCCTCGCGACCCTTCAGGATAAGTCCCTGGCGCACTGGCCTGCCTGCCGCAATCTGTTCCTCGCACTGATGGCCGCCTTCGGCGCCTACCTGGTTTTCTACTTCGTCGCACGTTACGGGCTCGGATGGTTCACTTACCGGGGTGGTACACGCTTCGCACTGACTCCGGAAGCGCTCAGTGTCTTCGAGTTCTGGAACTATCCCATCCGCAGCAGCCTGTCCCGGGGCCAGGTGCAGCTGCTGTGCGCCCTGGTCGGCGGGCTGTGGCTGCTGACGCTCCTCGCCGCGTTCATGGGCGAAAAGGAGCCGCTCGAGGTGCGCCTCAAGCGCTGGGGCCTCGCCCTGGCCTGCGTGGGGAGCACCTTTATTGTGGTCGTCGCGGATGGGGCTTCCGGCCGTCAACACCTCTTTCTTGCCGCGATACCCGCCGTCGTACTGACGGGCTGGTTTGCGCTCCATTCACTAATGAGCACGAATCGATGGCTCAAGGCCGCCGGGCTTGTGCTGGTTGTTGTCGTGATGATCGGGGCCGCCCGCAGTTTCCCGAGAGATCTGGTACAGCCTGCGGCCAAGATGCTGTCCTACATTCAGACCTCTGTCACCGTGACCGACACACCGCCTGAAACACCGCTGACCGTCCTCATGCCACCCAAGGACACCTGGGAGGGGATCTGCGTCGGTCAGCCCTGCGGTGGCTTCTACGCCCGCCAATTTCAGCTACCCTTTCATCTTGCGTGGTCACACTACTACACGTCGGCCATGAGGCTTTCAGGCGTGCCCTGGCAACGACCGATTGTGTTTGAACAGGCAACACCGGAACGCCCGCTGGACGCAGCGGCCTACGTCATTGACTGGCCTGCCTACCTTGAGCAGGAAACCTGCCTGGGCAACCTGACACCCCTGGGCTACCTGTGCAAAGAACGGTAGGCACTATTTAAATTGGCATACGAAGTGGTCTCAGTTACATTTCCAAGCTAAAGGGGGTCCGCCAGTCGGGAGTGGTGGTTCATGGCAAGGCAAAGGAAGCTCGCGGTCACGCTTCGCAGTCACCCGTTCGCCCTTCTGGCAGGCGCGGTTGTACTTTTCATGTCGCTTTCAATCAGCAGCGTTCAGGCCTCCGAACGGACCTGGCGCAAATGTACTGAGTTCATGCAGGAACTTGCGGAAGCACACCGGGAGTCTATTGGCGACATAGAGGCAACTTTCGAAGCCCGATGGAATCGGGTGCTGGCCGAGGTGCCAGAAGGCAAGACTGCCCGTAAAGAGCTTTCTGCCATGGCGAAACGCCTCAGGCAAAACAGCGGATTGACGGCCTCACAGCACACCAATGTGACCAGAGTGCTCGACCTGCTGGATCACATGCCAATTACCGAAAACGACCTTGAGTACTGCCGCAACAAGCGGTTTTTCCGTAACCGCATCGAAACCTTTGCCCTGGCCTACGAGGAAGAGGGGGACCAGCTGCTGGCGGAACTTGAGGCGCTGGCGTCGCTTTTTTCCCTGAAACCCGACGAAGGCGTTCTCATCATCGCGGGACACATCGATGGCTCGGTGGAGTCAATCAAGCTGGATCAGGACGGCCGACTCGGCAAAGCATTGCTTGTCGGCCCCTACCGAAATGAAGAGTTTTTCACGCTCGCCAAGGTCCAGGCCGGGCCGCACCATTGGGACCACATGCGTTCCGGCATGTGGGAGCTCAACCTGTCGTTCCTCGATACCACCCTGGACATTCAGGCCGGGGCTTTGAACTACGCCGGTGTCCTGTCTCTCTCCATGAACTTCAGCCTCGCCTCGGCCCAACTCGATGACCGGGCAGCAATCGTGCTCGACAAGATGGAAGTGCGCTATCCGGAGCTGCTCAGGTCGCTACCGATGTTTAATGCGCTTACGCCGGACGATCCATTCATCGAGTTCTACCTTCGCGAGAAGGCGCAGCAAAACGAATCTTCGGCGAACGCGCCATGAGGACTGCCTTGTCACTGACGATGGGGTCGGGACGCGTGAACCTTGTCGTACTCGGTTTCATGCTCATGCTCGTCGTTGCACCGCTGGCCTTGGCGCAAGCCCAGAATGAGACAGCCACCGAGCACAACGGCGGCCTGAAAGATCCGTCTCAGCTCACGATCGAGGACTGGTTCGCTGACGCTAGCATGAGCAGCGTTGCCCTGAGCCCCGATGGTGAGCTGGTTGCCTTTCTCACCAAGGAGGACTTACAGGTAGGAACACCGGATGGCGGTTTTTCGTCCCTAGAGGATTTCGGACGAGAGGAGGGTTGGTCCAACGTCCGCTGGATCGGGCCAAAAACGCTGAGCGTTGAGCGCCGGCTCCGAACTGCTTACCTGTACGCATTCCTGGGGATCGAAGCGAAGGAGGGGCGATGGGTCCTGGCGCGATCGAGCATGATCATGGAGCCCGGCTACATTGTCGATCCGCTCACGAAACTGGACGAACAGATTCTGTTTGCCAAGGTTGTCCCGGAAAACGACCTTCCCGCGAGCAATGTTTTCAAGCTGAACGTCTTCGACGAGTTGGGCGGCCAGCTACGACCGGAAAAAAAACTCAACTACTTCACCGGTGAAATCCTCTACTGGATGACCGATTCACGCGGGCGCCTGACCGTTGGCGTGAGTCGGAAAGACGGCGTTCCCGCACTCTGGGAAAACCGTGACGGCCGACGCGCCTGGACGAAACTCTGGACGGCTCCGAAGGAGCAGGAGTTCATTCCCCTCCGGGTGTCCGATGACGGAAAGACGTTGTGGGCACTAACCGACATCGATTCCAACACGATGGTCGCCGTTGAATTCGACCTTGTCGAAGCCAGGCAACGACGTGTGCTCTATGAAAATGCAGCGTTTGACGTAAGCACGCTCCTGTTTGTGGATGGGCAGGAAGCACCCGTCGCCGCAGGTTACCTGCGTGGAGGACTCTTACACTACGAGCCGCTGTCCGATGAGGGTCGCCGAGAAGTGGAGCGACTGAAGGCGGGCTTTTCAGGCTTGGAAGTGCACCTCGTCGACTACCACGCCCAGTCGGGGGCCGCACTGCTCAACGTCCATCCTACGGCAGCGCCCGGTGCCATCTACGCCTGTTCGGCACCCGGCGAGTGTGATCGGCTGGGCCTGGAAATGCCCGGGCTCGACGGCTATGAGTTGGCCGAGACCGCCCTTCTGCCCGTCGACCGCGGTAGCGAACGACCTCTCGAGGCATTTCTGACGCTCCCGGTCAAAAGAGCGGCATCGATACCCCTGGTAATTTTTCCCCATGGCGGGCCGATCGGCGTACAGGACGATCGCTATTTTTCACCCTATGTCCAGTGGCTTGCGGCCGCCGGCTATGCGGTTCTTCAGGTGAACTACCGGGGCTCATCGGGCTATGGATCGACATTTCAGGAACAGGGTCTTCAACAGTTTGGCCGTGCCATCGAAGACGATATCGAAGCCGCTGTTGAAGCGTCGCTGGTGGCGGAACCGACCCTCGACAGCGATCGCATCGTCGTGTTCGGCTCAAGCTACGGCGGCTATTCGGCGCTCATGGGCGTCATCAGAAACCCTGCGCGCTACCGCTGCGCTGCCTCCTTCGCCGGTGTGTCAGACCTCCATCTCATGTTCACGCAGGCGGCGACGCGCTACGACGCGTCCTTGCGGGAAGCCTTTATCGAAATCATTGGCGACCCAGAGATGCAACGTGAATCGCTGATCGAGCATTCACCGGTCTATCGTTTTCGTGACATCGTTCGACCCGTCTTGCTGATTCACGGCACCGAAGATCCAATCGTGGACGTCGAACACAGCTGGCGACTCTACAAAATGCTGGAATTGGCCTCTGCCGACGTTGAGTTGAACATCATCGACGGGCTAGGACATTCACCAACGCCAAGTCAGGCACAGCAGGTGCTGGGGCCCGTACTGCCCTTTTTTGAAACCTGTCTCGCTGGAGAACAGACCTCGGCCCAGCAACCGGCGCCAGCTGAGGCGCCCTAGACCACCCAGCCCCAACGAGCGTCTAAGCCGGCACGCGCCGTCAAGAAGCGCGAAAGCTATTCAACCTGCCTGTTCCGGCGGACGGTGAGGGATACTTGCGAGCAGGTCTGTCTCTTCAAAATGATCGAAATCGCTGTGCTGGACCTCGTGCTGGCGCGAAAACGCCATGGTAGCTGCAACGTGCAGCGGCTCCTGCACGGCATGGCCCAGCATTTCCATCACGTCGATCGTTACAGGGAGAACATGCTCACCGGTGTCCTGGAAGCCGGTCATCAATTCCCGGTTGTACCGTGCTTCGTCCCAGTGGGACAGCTCGGTACCTGGCCCCCACTCTCGTTCTACCTCAATATCCGCCAGCGACGCCAGGCTATCGATCGCTGCTGACGTGAAGCGACCGGTTTCCGCATCGGACTGCTTGGGCGTCACAAACCGGTTCCAGAAATTACCGGCGGTCCTGGCGCCCTGGCGTAGGCGCTCACCCAGGTCCGACTCGATCTTTTAGGTGATCAGTGCCGGTGGCGCCTCCGGCTCCTCGGTCGGTTTTGTCAGTCCCCGCGTCTGAATCCGCCAGGTACCGACGCCTTAGTGCCCTGCGGCCATTCCATCCTTGCGCGGGTCAGAACCCGCGGCCCAGCCCCGGTCCAGCTTGAGGATCAGCTGCGCACCGCCAAAGGGGATGCCCGTCGGCAT
>JBCDHO010000041.1:0-12019 GCA_038749855.1 Pseudomonadota bacterium | reverse complement strand
CTTCCGGGCAGGTCGAGCTGCGCGGCCGGGAACTGCCCAACACCCGACGTTATCTCGATTACTACCTGCCCTTCGACCTGGCCTTCAAGGGCATCAGCGGCGACTTCCGCTATGAAGCCTGGGTCGACGAAGGAGGCCTGGGTGCGACGATCACCGGCTTTCACGGTAGCCTGGACGAACTTGCACTGCAGGTTGATGACGGCGATGACACGCTGGTGACGGTGACGCGCGTGGAGGCCGCGGGGGGGCGTTTTGACCTCAGGGACCAGGCCGGGCACCTGGAACAGCTCGCGATCAGCGGACTCGGCGTCGATGCCGTGCTTCGGGCGGATGGCAGCATTAATGTGTTCGATCTTTTGCCGCCGGAGTCCGCAGATGCTGCTGCGCCCAGCGACGAGCCCCTGGCCCTGTCGCTGTCGCTGGCCGAGTTGGACGTCCGTGGTGACCGCATCGACATCCGGGTCGAGACCTTTGACCCGCCACTGGCCGCGGGTCTGCGGGACCTTGAGCTGGCGCTCACGGGCATCGACCTCGAGGACGGCACGCTCATGCCCCTCACGACGACGACATCGCTGGCCAGCGGTGGCACGGTTTCCTTTGAAGGCGAAGTTCAGGCGTTCCCCGATCTCTCGGCCGACGGCCGCGTGGCAATCGACGCGCTGGCGCTGGCCATAGCTCAACCCTTCGTTGACTCGATCGCTCGGGCTCGCATCGATGCGGGCACCCTCGACCTCCAGGCGGAGATGCAGCATGGCCCGGACCAGCTCCTGGACCTGGGCGGCGAGCTGTCCGTGAACGACCTCGACGTTCACGACCAGCTGCGGGATGAAAAGCTGGCCGGCTGGGAGCGCCTCAGCCTTGAACGCTTCGAAGTCGATCTGGCGGAAGAACGGGTCGATACGTCCGTGCTCGAGTTTTCCGGACTCTACGGGCGCTTTCACATTGCCGAGGATTTAACCACCAACGTGGGCGACCTTCTCATCGCATCGGAAACCGACCCCGCCACAGAAACATCACCTGACACCCTCCTCGAAGGACTGCCGGCGATCTCGATCGGCGGCATCGCCATGGCAGGCACGGCTCTGGATTTCTCCGACTTTTCCCTGCCTTTGCCCTTCGAAGCGGCAATCCGCGACATGGAAGGCGAAATTTCCACGCTGGCCACCACCAGCACAGAACCCGCGACCGTTGCCCTGGACGGCCAGGTCAACGAGTTTGGCGAAGCTCGTATCGAGGGCGAGTTGAATGCCTGGGACCCCACGCAGCAGACGGACATCCGTATGCAGTTTCGCAACCTGGAGATTTCCCGGCTCACACCTTACACAGTGCAGTTTGCCGGCTATGCGATCGCTGACGGGCGGCTCGACACGGACCTTGGCTACCGGCTTGAGAACCGCCAGCTCCAGGGTGAGAACGGCATTGTGATCCGCGAGATGGCGCTCGGCGAGAAGGTCGACCACCCGGACGCGGGCAATCTGCCACTCGGGCTCGCAATCGCCCTGCTCAAAGACTCGGAAGGGGTCATCGATCTCGACGTGCCCGTGGAAGGCGACCTCGACAATCCCGAATTCGGCATCGGCAGCGTCGTTCTGCAGGCCCTCGGAAACATCATCACCAAGGCGGTCACGGCGCCCTTCCGCCTGTTGGGCAGCCTCGTCGGCATCGAGTCCGAGGATTTTGGAACGCTGGCCTTCCAACCTGGCGAGGCGGAGCTGTCCCCGCCAGACCGGGAACAGCTGCTCAAGCTGAACGAGGCCATGGCGCAGCGTCCGGAACTGACCCTCGACATCGCCGGCACCTGGGTGCCAGAGCTGGACCGCCCCGCCCTCCAGGAAGCATTTCTCGATGAAGCCGTCGAAAACTGGCAGGCCGAGAACCCCGGCGACGAAGATGAACTGTCCACGGAACGTGATCGCCGGACGCTAGAGGCCCTTTACCTGGCGCGTGGACTCAGCCCGGGGGCCGAGCTGTTGATCAGCGAGCATTCGGCACCACCGGCCGATGACCCGGAAGGTGCGCCGGTGCTCGACGAGCCGGCCTATCTCGCAGCGCTGCGCGGTGGCCTCTTGGCAGCCACGGCAGTCAGCACGGCGGATTTCGAAGCGCTGGCCCAGGCACGCTCAGCGGCCGTTGTCGCGGCGCTGACGCCTGAAACCGGCGAAGTGCCGGGCAACATCCGAGAAGTGGCACCGGTCGCCATGGCCGCAGAAGAAGACACGCTGGAAGCGGAGAACGTCCCCCTCGAGCTGGCCGTTTCCGTCGAAGACTGATGCCCACAGCACGGTAAACCCCAGGTCTTGGGCCCGCGGGATTCCTGCCCCAGGGGTTTGCTCAGCCTTCCGGATCCGAAAGGGCCTCACACAAGGACACTCCCTCGGGCACCACCCGCACCAGGGGCACCTGGCCGACCGGTCCGTCATCGTCGAAGCGGTAGGTCATGACGGCGCTGTTGCAATGCGCGAATTCCAGGCGCAGCGTGCCCACCTCGCGGGTGGTCGTGCCACCGGACTGGTCGAACACCCCGCCCTCTGTCACGCTCAGGGTGAGGTCTGCACCGCTGCTGTCCAACGGGCCAACAGCCGTAAACCAGCGTTGATCCGCCGCACCGATCGTCGCCGGCGTTTCCGGCGCCGGGCTTTCGAGGTCGAAGGTGAACCAGGAAAGAAACAGCAGCGCCTGGTCCGGGAAGACATTGATGAAAACGCCCTGCCCCGCGGTTTCCGGGTTGAACCAGGCATCGTTGAGCCCGGCATTCAGCGTAAAGGGCTGTTCATCGCGGGCCGCGCCGTCGCTGAGCCGGTAGACCCCCCGACCACTCGCCGACAGGTAAACGCTGCCGTCTTCACCGCTGCCGAAGGTCAGGATGCTGAAGCTGCTGTCGTCCAGCTGCTCCTGCTGCCAGGCGCCGTCAACGCGTACCAGGGACCAGAGCCGCCCGGTGCAGAAATCGCCAAACAGGTAGCGGCCGAACAGCTCAGGGTACGCCGTGCCCCGGTAGACCACGCCACCGGTAATGGAACAGCCCACGTCGTGGTCGTAACCACCGACGGGCAACACGAGCCCCGTCGTGTCGCAATTGGGCGTGAAGCACTCGAAGCCTTCCATGAGGTTCCAGCCGTAATTCTGCCCGCCGCCAGCAAGCGCGCCCTGGACATTGACCTCTTCGTAATCGTTCTGGCCCACGTCCGCGATGAACAGATCGCCAGTCAACGAATCGAAGGCCATGCGCCAGGGATTGCGGAGCCCCCAGGCCCAGATCTCATCGCGGCCCGGTTGGCCAACGAAAGGATTGTCTGCGGGCACCCCATAGCCGTCGAGTGTTGGGTCCACGTCAAGGCGGATCACGGAGCCGAGCAGCTGTTCAAGATCCTGGCCGGCTTCTTCCGGATCGCCGCCGCCGCCACCGTCACCGATACTCAGGTAAAGAAAACCATCCGGCCCGAACTGCAGCTGACCGCCGTTGTGGTTGCCGAATGGCTGCCTGACGGTCAGTAAAACTTCTTCGCTTTCCGGATCGGCGCGGTCCGGGTCAGCGCCGGCTCGCCAGCGGGCCAGCACCGTGTCGCCTGCACTGTTTGTGTACCACAGGTAGAACGCGCCGCTCTCGTCATAGTCCGGGGCGAAGGCCAGGCTGAGCAAACCGCGTTCACCGCCGGCACGCACCTGGTCGCGAATGTCCAGAAACGGTGTTTCGAGCTCATTGCCGGCACGCCAGATCCAGATCCGGCCGGCCTGTTCCACGAGAAAGAGCCGTTGGGAGCCGTCGCCCGCATGCCGGATATCGACAATCTGCGGTCGCTCAGAGATCTGGCTGTAGCGCAGTTCAACGGCACCAAGCGGCAAGCTCAGGAGCAGGGCCAAAAGCAGCACGCTCAAGCCAGCAAAAGTAAGCCGAGCACGCTGGCCAGTGCTTCGCGGCGACTTGTTGGCGTGCGTACGCTTTACCTTCATTACCGTTCCCTCCCTGAGCCGGACCTGTGCTGCCTGTGCCCAGCGCTGAGCGTCTGCCCTGGCTGCCTGCGTCAGGGCGTGGCCGCCAGCGCCGCCTTTTCCTGCCTTGCTGCCTGCCGCGCCGCCTGCCGCTGGCGCTTTTGACGCCAGGCATGCACTCGATAGCCGAGCAGTGCCGCCAGAAGTACGGCGTAGACCGTCGGCTCGAGCGTGTCGAGCTTTACCTGCCAGTAATAGTGCCAGACCCCGAGTATCGCCGCCGGATAGACCAGCTGATGCAGGCGCTGCCAGCGGCGGCCGAGGCGACGCATCCAGCCGCGGGTCGAGGTGATCGCCAGGGGCATCATCAGCAGGAAGGCGAGCACGCCGATCGTGATAAACGGACGCTCGACCACGTCTTCGAGCATTAGGCCAAAATCGCGACTTCGGTCAAGCGTGATGTAAACGGTCAGATGCAGCACAAGATAAAAAAAGGCAAACAGACCGAGCATGCGTCGATAGGCCAGGAGCCAGGTCCAGCCGGTCAAGGCCCGCAGGGGCGTGATGCTCAGCGTCAGCAGCAGGATGCGCAGGCTCCACAGGCCAGCCTCGTCAAGCAGTGCTTCGATGGGATTGGCCCCGAGACGGATACCGGCCAGGTTGAAGGCCCCGAGGGCGAGGAGGACAAAGGGCGTCAGCGCCGCCAGGAACACGACCGGCTTGGTCAGTCGATAAAACGCTTTGCTGCCGGGGCGCATGATCAGAAGTTCCGGCGCAGATCCAGACCCGTGTACAGGTCTGCCACCTCGTCCGCGTAACCGTTGAACATCTGCGTGGGAATCCGTCCGGCGAAAAGGCCGGCGCCGATGGGACGCTCCGTGGCCTGGGACCAGCGCGGGTGGTCCACATCCGGGTTCACGTTGGCGTAAAACCCGTATTCATTCGGAATGGCCCGCTCCCAACTGGACAGGGGGCGGCTTTCAAGAAACTCGATCGTGTCGATGGACTTGATGCTCTTGAAGCCGTACTTCCACGGCACCACCAGCCGCATGGGTGCGCCGTTCTGGTTGGGCAGCTCCCGGCCGTAGAGCCCGACCGCCATGATCGTGAGCGGATGCATGGCCTCGGCAATGGTCAGGCCTTCAACGTAGGGCCAGTCGAGGACGCGCCGCCGTTGGCCAGGCATCTCTTCGGGACGGAGCACGGTCCGGAAACGAACGTATTTCGCCTTCGAGTTTGGTTCGAAACGCTTCAGCATGTCCGCAAGCGGAATACCGACCCAGGGAATGACCATGGACCAGGCCTCAACACAGCGCAGGCGGTAGATGCGCTCCTCGAGCGCATGGGGGGAAACCAGGTCCTCAAAGTCATAGGCGCCGGGTCGGTCGCACTCGCCAGAGACACGAACCGACCAGGGTTTGGGCTGGAAACGACCCGAGTTCCGGGCGGGATCTGCCTTTCCGGTACCGAACTCGTAAAAATTGTTGTAGGTCGTAATGTCTTCCCAGCTGTTGGGTGTTCGCTCCGTGGTCCAGCGTGAAGGCTGAACCCTGCTCAAGCGCGCCGTTTCGCCTTCCTCGGCGAGCAGCTGGGCACGCGCCAGAGGTGCCAGGGCGAGTCCCGCCGAGGCGATTCCCGCGGTGCGCAGCAGCTCGCGACGACGCAGGTAGACAGACTCGTCGGTGATTTCTGAGGGTCGGATGTCCGGGGTCTTGCGGATGAGCATGCAGTGCACCTCGCTTCGGGTTCAGTCATAGGACCGCGAAAACAGCGAAAAAATTACCGCGGGCTTCATCAATCACCGGTGAATGGCCCATGAGCGCGCCGTGAGGGGTTGACGACCCATGCAATGGCGCGCCGTGTGCGGGCCCCGGACAGGCGAGGAGCGGACCAACGCGCTAGTCGCTGTCCGATTCCTCGAGCTTTAGTCCCATGTCACGTGCACGGCGTCGCCACTTGCGCCGTGCAAGTGCCTGCATGTCGATCGTGTCATCACTCTCGTCGACGATTTCGAGACCGAGCAGCGTCTCGATGATGTCTTCAAGGGTCAGAATGCCCTGCATATCGCCGTACTCGTCAACCACCAGCATCATGTGCGCGCGGGTCTGCTGCGCGCGGTTAAAGGCACGGCGCAGGGTCAAGGTCTCAGGCACCGAAGGCATGTCGCGACGGTAGTTCTCGAGGAGCTTGTGGTGGTTACCGCGGGCCTGGGCCAGCAGCAAGTCGCTGCGCAGGACGAAACCGGTCACGTTGTCCGCATCATCGCCGGCAGACACGGGAATCCGAGAAAACGGCTCCTGCTCATAGCGATGAAAAAACTCTTCCACCGTGGTGCTGTCCGGGAGGGAGAACAGCACCGTTCGCGGCGTCATGGCCGCATGAACCGGTGTGTCCTGTAAGGCCAGCAGGTTTTTCACCACGAGCGATTCCTGTTCGCCGATCTGCCCCTCCTCTGCACTGAGGTCCGCCATGGCCGCGAATTCCTGGCGGCTGAAGCCGCTCAGAGTTGGACCTTCCGTCATGCCGCGCGTGAGCCATTCCGACATTTTGACGAAGGGGTACAGCACCCAGACCAGGACTCTGAGGCCATAGGCGGTCACCGGAGCCAGCTGGCGCCAGTAGGTCGCACCCAGGGTCTTGGGAATGATTTCCGAAAACACCAGGATCAGCAGCGTCAGAATGGCCGAAGCGATGCCGAGGTAAGCATTGCCGAACACCGCAGCGGCTTGCGCGCCGGCGCCGGCCGCACCCGCCGTATGGGCGATGGTGTTCAGCGTGAGAATCGCCGCCAGCGGCTGATTGATGTTCTCCTTCAGCGCGCGCAGGATGGCGCCGGACTTCTGGCCCTCTTCTTCCATGAGGGCGACGTAAGCTGAGGTGACACTCAGCAAAACCGCCTCGGCGATGGAGCACAGGAAGGAAAAACCCAGGGCGATGCAGACGTAGATAATCAGCAGGGTCATGGTTCGGCCAGTTTACCCCATGATCGTCTCGTCGCAGACCCGCTCATGGGCTGATACGCCGACACGACCAAACACGTTTTAGACAGTAAGGACAGCGGGTTCAGCCCAAGGCCCTTTCCTCCGGCCCCGGGCTTTTCTCCCCCAGCAGAAGACCCGTTGACTGGCCCCCGCCCGGGGGTGGCCATCGCCACCTCCGGGTGGGTTTTTTCCGGTCCGACCATCACGGCACCTCCACGAGCAACGTTCCGCCCGCCACCAGGCGGCGATGCGTAATCGTGGGCCCCACGAGCGTGACGCCATCCAGCGTCCGGCGCGCCTGACCCGCAGCCTGACCCGGCTCCTGATCCGACCTTTGGCCCAGAACCTCATCCGGCAACTGAGCCGAAACTCGGCCTGGCCCGTTAATCAATAGCTCACCGCCAGCCAGCCTGAGCCGCGCAGCAGGTACCTGAGGAACACCCAGGACGTATTCAGCGCTGTCATTCAATACGGGATAGAAGCCAAGACCAGTGAACAGACGCCCGGCAGACTGGGAAGTACTGGCGCGCTCCCGTTCACCGGTGACGACCAGGATTTCCGCCAGCAGCGGTGCCATGCGAGAAGGATCGTTCGAAAAAGCGAAGAGCCAGGGCTCGTGACCACGGTGCACTTCCGAAGGTACGGCGCCTGCAAAGAACTCATCAAGCCGCGCCGCCAGCTGTTGACGTCCGCCGACGAGGCCAAGCCACCCATCAATGTCAAAGCGGGAGGGATACCAGAACGCTGGCCAGGGGGAGCCTTCGGCGTAGTCCGCAGCGGCAGGGCCAGCGAGGTCCGGGGGCCGGAAGGGTGTTCGCCAGTCCCGATCCGAGTCCCGCCCCCGGAAAAAGCCGGTCTCACTGTCGAAAAGCATGCGATAGAACAGGCTTCGTGTTGCATACTCCGTAGCAACCGTCCGATTGCCCAGCAACGCAGCGACAACCGCCACAGCATGATCACCGTGACTCATTTCCAGGGTCGCGGAAACCGAAGGCCCCGCGTAGCGGTCGAAGGCAAAGAAACCGGTCCTCGCTCCGCCCCGTTCGGCGCGCTCCCGGGCCACGGTCGCGGCCTCCTTCAGCATGGGCGGCAGGACGCGCTCTGCGTCAACACCCGGCAGCGAACGGCTCACGAGACCGGCCAGCACGGGCAAGGCGTTGGGCGACGGTCCGGAGCCGGTCTCGAATCCCCAGCGGGTTTGCTCCGGAAACCGGTCCGCAACGCGCTGGTGCAGGAGCAGCCCTTCGACGAGGCTGGCGGCCACGTCGGGCGCGAGCAGGCCCAGGAGAGGAATCACCGTTTCCGCTTCTTTGGCGAGATCCAGGTTACCGATCATCGGCGCATCGCCGGGCGCACGGCGCACGGCGCCATCTGCGGCACGAAAGCGTCCATCAAGGTCGGTCACCGTGCCGTAGTGCGCGAGCACCCGGTACCAATCGACCGCAAGCGACCGGGAAAGGGGATCGTCCGCCGGCAGCTCCAGGCGCGCCAACCAGGCATCCCAGCGCTTGCTCGCCGCGTCGATCGCAGCTTCCAGGTTCCAGCCTGGCAACTCCTGGAGATTGGCGCGCGCGCCCGCGAGGTCGACCGTCGAAAGGGCCAGCCGCAGCCTGACCACGCCGTCCGCCGGCTCAAATCTCAACCGCAGCCCCCCTGCACCGTCAGGGTTCGCCAGCCTTGTGAAATCGTGGTCGAAGCGCAGGGCTGCATGGAGCTCTGCACCGGTTTCCTGCTGACTGTTGCCGGTAACAGCGCGACGGCCCCGGGCCGTTTCCAGTACTGCCGCGGACCCCTCAATCCAGTCCAGAGAGAGGTCCAGGGGTGTACCGGGGAAGACCGTAAAACGGTACAAGGCGACGCGTTCGGAAGCGGATACCTCGACAAGGAGACCGGTTTCCGGGCGCGCGCCCACCAGGCGTCCCGGATTCGATGACCAGCGCGGCTCGCCAGTGTCACGACCTTCCGGCAGGTTGCCGACCCGCGCCCCAAGCACCAGATCGAGCGCGCCTTCTCCGCGTGCATGGCTAAGAGACAGCCCCTGCCCCATCGTCGCCTGCCCAATCATCGCCTGCCCGATCGTCGCCTGCCCCATCGTCTCTTGCCCGATTGTCCCCCGCCTGACTTCTTGTTGAGCCGGTGCAACGCGCAGCAGGCCGAACGGCACCGCTGCGGTATGCAAATCGGAGTGACCATCGAGCTCAAGGCGTTCGACCGGACGCAGCGCTGCCTCCGGCGCTGGATCATCGGCCACGGCCGGGGGCTCACTGCGGGGCTCACAGGCTGTTACGCCCAGGGCCAGGGCAAGCAGGGACAGCTGCCAACCCAGCCCGCGGCGGATCGATGGCCAGTGGCACAGGTTCATGGAGGGTTCTCGTAAAGCGAAACGCGGAAGACTACCGCAGGACGGGATGAGGCCCAAGAGCGCACGCGCGGTGGTCGGAAAAAAGCGGTTCGTATGGAAGCGATCAAGGGTCCCAAGCGCTTCCTTTTGTTGTCTGGACCTCCGGTCCGTTGACACCCCTGCCAACCGTCCAATCGCGCCGGGACGGCTAGAAGTCTACGACAATAAAATATGAAATACAACAGCTTAACAACAAAACTTAAATAAGATTTTTATTAGGCCTTCAACCCATCATCGTGAACTTTGGCGCAGCGCCCCTAAGTCCCGGTCCTCCGGGAGGTTTTTGGGAGATCAAAAGCGCTGAACGGCCACGACGACGCAGCGTTCACGCGTCATCCTCGTGGCGCAAACGAACCACCGTGGGCGACAGGGAGACCATTTCCACCACCATGGGACGGCAACAGACTTGGCAGTCCTCGACGTAGGACTGTAGGCCTGCTGAGGCGTCGACGATCAGCTGGACTGGTTCGCCACAGTAGGGGCAGTGGTTGGCGACTTCGGTGACACCCAGCGCTTCCCAACTCATGTGATGCTCCTTATCGACGAATAGGTGCCTGGCGAAGCAGAAGCCCGGCCGGCCGGCCTGACTGAACCCGCATGCGTGTAGCATAGGGCGCATCCCCTGAACGGACTGTCATGGCGCCTGCGGACAACCTGATCTTTCTGCTGTTTCTTATCCTGCTCAGTTCGGCGCTGATCGGAACCCTGATGCTGTGGACCCGCCAGGCCCTGATTATCGGTTACCTCATCGCCGGGGTGATCATCGGTCCCTGGGGACTGGGCTGGGTCGCCGATACGCGGGTCATCGGCAACCTGGCGGAGGCGGGTATCATCTTCCTGCTGTTTTTGCTGGGCCTGGACCTCACCCCACAAAAGCTGTTTGAGCTGTTTCGACAGACCACGCTGGTCACACTCATGACCTCGGTCGTGTTTTTTGTTGCCGGCGTACTTCTCGGCATGGTCGTGGGCTTCGGGTGGATGGAGAGCCTGCTGATCGGCGCCTGCTGCATGTTTTCCAGCACAATCATCGGCATCAAGCTGTTGCCGACCACCGTGCTCCATCACCGCCACACGGGTGAGGTCATTATTTCCGTGCTGCTGCTGCAGGACATGGTCGCCATCGCTGTCATCATGGCGCTGCAGGCCATGGGCAAGGCGGACGCGGCCACCATTGATTTGCTTAAGCCCCTGATCGCCCTCCCCGTGCTTGCCCTGGGCGGCTATGTCATCGAACGCTACCTGTTGCTGCCCCTGTTTCAGCGTTTCGACCAGGTTCAGGAATATGTCTTTCTGGTCACCCTGGCCTGGTGCCTCGGCATGGCCTGGGCCGGCCACGCGGCGGGACTTTCCTACGAGCTGGGCGCGTTCCTGGGCGGCGTGATCATGGCGAGCAGCCCGATCGCCAAGTTCATCGCCAACCGCTTACACCCGCTGCGGGATTTTTTCCTGGTACTGTTTTTCTTCGCCCTTGGAGCGCAGCTCAATCTCGACGTGGTGCCCGACGTGTTGCTGCCGGCCGCGCTGCTGGCGGCACTGATGCTGGGACTCAAGCCGGTCGTCTTTCGCTACGCGCTGGGGCAGGTGGCAGAATCGCCGAAGCTGGCATGGGAGACCGGGTGGCGCTTGGGGCAGATGAGCGAGTTTTCCCTGCTGGTCACCTTCATGGCCATGCAGGTGAGCGGCTTCAGCAGGGAAGTCGTCATAATGATTCAGCTGGCAGCGGTGCTGACCATTATCGGGTCGTCGACGATTGTCGTGTTCAACTTTCCGACACCCGTCGCGCTCAACCGTCGCCTTCGCCGGGACTGAAAGGGAGACTGAAACGGATGGAGAAAGGGGTCAGCCTTTCCCGACGGGTCAGTCTTCCTCGGCCGGATGACTGATCGCTTCCAGGGCCTCAAAGTCCTCGATAAGAATATTCTTGCGGTTGACACGCAGCAGCCCGGCTTCCTGGAATCGCGCAAGCACCCGGCTCACGGTTTCTGTGGCCAGCCGCAGGTGACTGGCGATGTCGCGACGGGCCATGGACAGATTGAACTCGTTACGCGAGTACCCCCGTCGTTCGAATCGATGCGACAGGGAGAGCAGAAACCGTGCGATTCGCTGGTCCGCGGTCAAGTCCGCCGCGTTGGCTTCCAGCTCGGCGATGTGACGACTCATGATCCGGAACAGCTCCGTTTGCAGTTCCGGCAGATGGCGCGCCATGTCCGCCACCGACTCGAAGTTCAGCGCGCAAACAGCTGAGGTATCCAACGCCACGACGTTGGCCGTGTGGGTGGTTGCGTGGATCGCATCGAGCCCGATGAGCTCCCCGGGCAGGTGAAAGCCGAGCACCTGCTCCTCCCCCTCTTCGTTGATTACGTAGCTCTTGAAGCTTCCTGAGCGAACGGAAACGATGGAGGTGAAGGTTTCCCCGGCGCGGAAAATATGCTCACCCTTTTGCAGGGGACGGAGTTTCTGAACGATGCGTTCGAATTGACGTAGCTGGGCGTCGTCAAGGTTTTTCGGTAGACAGAGCTTACCGAGCGTGCACTGGCTGCAGGCAACCTGACTGCGACCTTTGAGCGAGCCGCTGGTTGCAGCCGCTTCACAGACCGATGGTTCCATGAGAGCTCCCTGAAAACCGTCTGGCACCCGAGTATAAACCAGTCGGCGCTCGCGGTCAGGGGGGTCAGGTTTTTGTCTAAATCACCTTTGAAAATCGTTG
>JBCDHO010000040.1:0-12099 GCA_038749855.1 Pseudomonadota bacterium | reverse complement strand
CGCTTTAATAGCTGCATGATTATGGTTCCTTTAATGCCGGGGTTATCGCGTCAAAGTTAGCGCAAGCAGTGGCGTTGCAATATCCGATATTGGTCAATCTGACCCGTACTGGTTGTCGCTGGCCTGGGCCCTTTGCAGGACCCGGTTTCACCTGGTACGCGGGCGATGTAGCCGACTTGGCCAGGAAAAGGATTTCCACAGCAAAAGGCCCGCCCGGTCACAAGCGGGCCTCATCGGACACTCGGCCACTGCAGACCAGGCTACATGCCGGGCGTCTGCATCATGAAGAGGAACTCCTCGACGGCCTTCACGCTTTCCGGACGCAGGTTCTCAATACCCACATAGGGTCTGCCGGTCGCCGGGCCCTGCCGCGGGTACTTCTCCATGCGCTTGAGGTGGCGCTGGAGCATGCGGACAAACTTTGCACCGCCCCAGGCGCCGATCTCCGTCGAGACGGGGTATTCCTCGCGCGTGTCCCGGAACAGGTCGTAAAAGTCAGCGAGGATGGCGTTTTCGATGTTGCCGCCGGGAATCGCCAGCTTGTACTGCTCCTTGATGACCGCTTCGAGCTTGTTGATGTTGTACAGGAACACGTAATCCCGGCGGCCCTGGCCTTCGCCATTCATCCACAGCGCCGTCTGGTCGAGACCATCGATGATGCGGTCGCGCGGGATCTCGTCCGTGGCGCCGCCGATGCGGGCCAGGGTCGTGAACAGGTCGGTCACGTGCACGATGTCGCCGACAACGCTGTCCGCCTCGACTACGCCCGGCCAGCGGATGAACGCGTCGACGCGCACGCCGCCCTCGGTGGTGTAGCCCTTGCCGCCACGGAAGACCATGGGCGTGTAACCGGACTGGGGCGAGTACTTGGTGAAGTGGCCGTTGTCGCCCATCACGATAACGATGGTGTTATCGGCGATGCCGAGCTCATCGAGCTCCGTCATCATGTCGCCGATCCATTGGTCCACCAGCTTCATCTTCTCAACGTAGCGGCCACCGTTCGGCGTCGTGTAGTTGTCATAGGCCGTACGCGGACCGGTAAGCGGGTACAGGGGCCAATAGTTCAGGAAGAAGGGTTCGTCCTCGGCGGCCAGCTTGCGGAGGTGCTCCATCGCCTGTTCCTGGTAGCGATAGTTCATCTCCTCGTATTTCTTCTCGGTCCAGCGCTCACCCGCTTCCATGTTCACTTCGCGAACGGACTCATCACGCTCGCCCTCGACGCCCACGACCATGGTGGCAGGATCTGTACGCAACCAGCCGTCCATGGTGTAGCGCGGTTCATAAGCACCGGGGCCTACACCGATAGACACCTCTTCATGGGCCGAGTCGTCGTTGAAGATCGTCAGCTGGCCCTGCTGGTGCACGGGAAAGGCCGCGTAGTCAAAGCCCTGGTGGTTCGGCCAGGCCTCCATGATGTCGCCCATATGCCACTTGCCGATGTGCACCGTGTTGTAGCCCACTTCCGACAGCACCTCGGCCAGCGTGACCTCGTCACCGGCCAGGCCGAAGCCGGAGATGTCGACGGCCGTGTTGCCCATGCCATTCCGATGGGGCTGGCGTCCGGTCATCATGGCCACACGCGTCGGCGTGCAGGAGGGCTCCGTGTAGAAGCGCGCCATGCGCATGCCTTCCCGGGCAAGTTCGTTGATCGCAGGAGTTTCGTAGCCGCGGATCATGTTCAGCGTTTTGCTGCCCAGGTCACCAAAACCGATATCGTCAATCAGGATGTAGAGGATGTTGGGCGGCTTGCCGCCGTTCTGTTCCCGCAGGGCTGAGAGCCGGTCGTCGATGACCTCATCTTCCTGGGCCCAGGCGGCGCCATTTTGCTGTTTCAGAATGTAAAACTCGGCGTCGTGAACCAGGTCGTCGGCGCGGGCCTGGCCCGGGGAAATGGTGGCCGCTGCCAGGGCGGTAGCCGTGACCGCGGCGCTGAGGTGCAATCGAATGTTCATCTGAGCTTCTCCTTAGGAGCTGTCTTGCAATCTACGACCCATGGCCGCGCCGGCCAATGTAACGGCTGCGAAAACCGGATCGCATCAGTTATTAATCAACTAAAGGTGTATTCATCAACTGAGGGTAAAAAACGGGCACACCTCATCGTTGTGTTCCTCTTGCGTCAGTTACTGCCCGTCGTTTGCGCCGGGTATCCCGGCTCGATCAACCAGAAACGAGGCCCTTTCGATTCTAATGGCCGTCCGTGCTCCGCTCCCGGTTGGCGTTCGTAGCGAAGGTTAAGAATGAGGTCAGAGCTGGCCTCGGGGCTGTTGTGGAAGTAGCCGTGACCCGTCGAATCGGCGACCTCTTCCAGGCGCACGAAGGAAATGCCTTCAACGTTCTGCAGCAGTGCGGCGTTTTCCGGGTCGAAGCTCTCCAGGGAAACCCGGCCCATGCGTCTACGGCTTTTGAACAACCATTCCGCGATGCCGATGGCTTTATCGTCCTCGGCAGTATAGATCGTGACGTCACCGACACCCGTACCGAGGTACTCCGCCACCATGCGCTGGGAAACCACGTCCATATCCAGGTCGGGTGCCGCCAGCACGTAGTTTTCGATGCGCAGGGTGTCCAGCGGGTCTACCCCTCCGGCCCGGTGCGTGAGGATCAGCTCCCGCACGGCTGTTGAGAGGACATCGGTTCCGCGGCTATGCGCGAGCAGTTGCAGCTGTTCCACCTCTTCCACAGCCGTAATGGAGGAAAGGATGTTCTTCAGGTGGAAAATGGTGAATTCGCCGGACTCGCGGTCATAGGTATAGCCCGTCGCACCACCCCTGCCCGCCGGCCAGGTGTAAAGGATTGGCACGTACTCTCGACCAAGAAAATGCCAGAGGTTAGCCAGGGTTTCGGCCGCATACTCCATGTCGTTGTTAAAGCCATGGACGAACAGCAACACCTCTTTGCGGTTTGACACGGCCAGACGGCGACGCAGCTCCGCATGGAACGCATCCTCGGCCTCCCGTACCGCCAGCAATGCCTCTTCCTTGATCGTAACTTGCCCATCCTGGATGGTCGCCGGCAAGGGCGTTGCAGGGAAACGGCCCAGTTCCGTAATTGAATCCAGTTCAATGGTCAGCGTTTCATCACGCTCCGGCTGCAGGCTCAGCTCAACCAGGCGGTCCCAGGGCACCTCGGGCTTGATGGCAAGCTTGATGGACCCGAAAGCGGCGGAGTGTGAGCGCCCCCAGCCGTAGGTCAGGTTGCCTTCTTCGTCCTGCTCCTTTGAACGGTCGGTAACGTACAGAATGTCCATGGTGCTGGTCTGCAGCGAAGGATCGAGACCGTCAAACAGCGCTGGCGCGTCGGGCTGGTTGTAGAGGTTGGGCGCGGGCATCAGTTCCCGCTGGCTCGAGCAGGCAGCGAGCGCCAGCACGCCAAGTGCGAGCAGGATGATCCGCAGCGAATTCGTGTTGGAAGAAACCCCCATACCCCTGAGTATACTTCGCGAATCAGCGCCCGGGATGACAGGCGCGAAGATTGCAGAATTACTGATGTTGTTACGTCGCGAGCGTCTGCTGATGTTGTTATGTCGCAAGCGTCTGCGATGGCAGTTCACCAAACATCTGGCGATAATCCCGCGCGAACTGGCCCATGTGCCAGATGCCCCATTGGTTTGCCAGGTCGGACACCAGGTCATCCGGTTCCGCTTTGAGCAAGTCCCGGCGGATGCCGGAGAGCCGCCTGCGCGCCAGGTAGGCCTTGGGCCCCATGGCAAAGCGATCATTGAAGGCGCGATTCAGCGTACGAACCGAAACACCCACTGCTTCACACAGCTGAGCCACGGAGAGAATTTCCTGCTCAATGCTATCGACGTAGTCGATGGCTAAGCGGAGGGCTTGCGACCGTTGAGACCCGGAGCTCAGATCCCGGTGGGCACTGGTCGTTTGGGCCGCCTGTAGCAGGGCCAGCGTAATGTCCTCACACCACGTTGGGCTGTTGCCCTGGTGTGCAATTTCCATTGTGTGGTGCAGCAAGGCCCGGAGATACCGCGCAGCGGGAGAGTCGCTGATAACCTCTGTGCTCTCCGGCTCAAAAATCAGCCTGGGGACGTCGAGACCTACTGTTTCGGCGACCCGTTCCAGCAGACTTCGATCGACGGAAAGGGTATAGGCCCTGAAGCCCCGCAAGGAGAAGCCGTCAATCCCGCCCGCCTGATTGAAGGGCAGAATGCTGCCGGTCGCGTAGGGCTGGTCGAACCAACGGTCCAGGGCACGAATCGGGATGCCAAAGGTCGCGACATCCCCGGGCGGGGTACCCAGCTGATGGTAGCGCCCATCAAACAGCGGTTCGCAGATCACCATATCCGGTGCCGCAAGCACCCGCGCGTGACAGCTGGCTGCGCCCGGGTCCAACTGGCAAAAGCCAATGTCCCACCCGAGGGCGTCCCCAAGCATCGAGATGTCCGCAAAGGTGCCCGATTGAAAACGTGCTCGCATGACACACTCAATGGTAGCCCAAAGGCGTGCTTTTGGCCGATTCTTGATGTTGTAAGATTTTGGCGAGGGTAACTTAATAAGGCGTAATGGCAGTGCCGGCCCGAACCCCATAGCCGCAACCAAAAAAGCTGGTACGACGCGACTGAAACGCCCTGCCCGCACAACGGCCCATTCGGGTCATATCGACGCTCAAAACGAGAGAAACGCACGCCTGGAGGAGACAATGACTTCATTGAAACGCACCCTTGTGCCCCTTGCTGCTGCATTGATTGCCATCAGCAGTACGGCGAATGCCAAGGACATCGTCCACGACGCCGAACACTACGTCCTGCTCAAGCAGTACAAGGACCAGTGGGCGGCCCAGGACGAGGAAATTGCCGAAAAGCTCGAAGCGCTTCGCGAAAAGCACGGGACACCCCCGAACATCATTCACATCATGTGGGACGACACGCCCGTGGGCGAGGTCGGCATCCCGCACCTGCAGAAGAACCGTGGCTTCGAGACGCCGAACATGAACCAGTTCGCGGCCGAAGGCATTTACTTCTCACGCATGTACACGGAACCGAGTTGCACGCCCAGCCGCGCCGCTGCCATGACCGGTCGCCACGCGGTACGCAATGGCATGTACAACGTGGGCTTCCCCTACGAATACGGAGGACTCGCCGCGGACGAGGTCACCATCGCCGAAGTCCTGAGTGAGGTTGGCTACGCCACGGCGTTTTACGGCAAGTCCCACCTTGGCGACGTGGAATCGAGCTACCTCCATCGACAGGGCTTCGACGAAGCCCACTGGACGCCTTATAACCAGGTTCCAAGCCTGTACGTTCCGCGTGCCCAGCGTGGTGTGCTGACCGCGGGCGTCATGCTCCCAGAAATGTTTCCCGAAGACCCCTACGACCTTGACAAGGGCTGGCGCCCGAAGGGTTATATCTGGTCCCTGGTCGGAGTAAAAGGTGGCCCGACCCGCGAATGGACGGACGCCGGTGTGCCCCCCATGGAGGAAGAAGGCTATTACGCCCTCGAGCAAACCTGGCAGGACAAGACCATCGCGTTCATGGAAAAGAACGCAGCGGAAAACAAACCGTTCTTCATCGCCTACTGGCCGAACATCAATTCCTTCCTGAACATCCGCCCCACGGAAACACCGAGTACCGTTTCCTACGGCGTTCTCCAGGAAGGTCTGGCCAACATCGACCGTTTTGTTGGACGCCTGACCGCTGCACTTGATGAAGCCGGCGTGGCAGAAAACACCCTGGTCATTCTCATGGCCGACAACGGGCCCATGACCCACAACGGCCCGCCGGGCATGGTGGAGGCGCTTTACCGCGGCGGCAAAGGCGACTATTTTGATGGCGCCGTACGCGTGCCGGCCCTGGCCCGCTGGCCCGGCGTAATCGAGGAAGGTCAGATCGTCGGCGACATCATCCACATCACCGACCTGTTCACGACCTTCGCCAACCTCGGCGGTGCCTTGGACGAGGTCCCCACGGACCGCATCATCGATGGTGTGAATCAGACCGCACTGTTTCTGGAAGGGGACACGCAAAGCCGTCGCGATTACGTGCACATCTACACGGGCCCGATTCTGGCCGCCTCGGTAAAGGGCCGCTACAAGAAACACTGGGCGGGCGCCAAACCGGGCCTTTCCGGTCCGGAGTTCTACGATCTGTACAACGACCCACGCGAGCATCAGGGTCAGCTGCTGCCCATGTTCCCGGCCAAAAGCATGTTCAACCAGATGAAGATGCGCCATCTGCTCATGAAAGAGGAATACCCGGACCAGGGTCAGAATCGGGACTTCCCGTTCCGCAACATCGAGAACGCACGGCCCGAAACCATCGAGGCCAGCCAGCCTCGCGTGGACCCGGACGATGTTCCTTTTGACCCCGCTGACGTGATTCGCAACGTGCCTGAATGGGAAAACACGGAAGCAAACTGGGGCATTGGAAGCGGAGGGGATGGCTGAAGGCCGTCTTTACCTCGATGAAAAAGGGAGGCCGAGGCCTCCCTTTTTTACACCAAAAGCGTCGATATTTGCCTATTCTTCCGGCATGGCCAGGGAAATGCCCGTGCAGTCCTCCCGCTCAGCCGTGACAAGCCGCGAATTATTCAGGCGGCAACCAATGCGCTGACCGATGCCGTTGGCCAGCGCCAGAGCGCTTTCAAACTCAACCTCTTCACCCGCCTCGCCCAGGTTAACCACGCCGGCCATAAGCACTTCGCCGGTTGTGCTGTCGGTGGCTTCGAACTCGAAAACAACGTCATAGGCGCGTGTCTTGTCGACCGCCTCCGAGGCCAGATTTCTCGCCCCGTAGGCCACCGCGCCGACCGGTGTGTACCCCAGGATGCCGCGCTTTCGCTTTTTCAGGTAGATGTTGCTGACGGCCCAGCTCATGAGCGCCGCCCCCTCTCCGGGAGCATTGACCACTGGGAACCGTCCGCCAATGCCGTCGATGAGCGCGGAACGAAGCGCTTCGGAAACCTCAAGAATGTCCTGAGGCTTGGCACCACGGTATTTGGAGTCCTCGGCAATGATGATTTCCGGCTGGTCGACCATGATCTGATTGTACTTGGCGACCGTATCGAAAGCGCCGGGCGCCACATAGGCACTCGCGAAGCCGGCGATGTCAGCGGGAGTCGACAGGTTGTCATACGAGGTCAGGAAGCCGCTGTCCTGGGCCTGCGTCAGGGGCGCTGCAAGCAGCGTGGACAGCAGAGCGATCTTACGAAGTGATTTCACGGGTATACCCTCCATTTCGTCATGTAGCGATGGACGAAAACGCCCTCCGCACTCGGTAACTAGGTATTACAAAGAATCTCGACCTTACGGATGGCGCGGTCAAAGGCCGCATCATCCTGAGCCGCGGAGAGCTCCGATTTGGCGTCCGCGCATTCCTGCGCCTCCTCCATCATTTCTTCCGCCAGCTCCTCGACCACCTCCGCCGACTCTGGCTCACAGAGCGTCGCATCGACACGGCGGATGTTGGCGCTGTTGCTGCCACCGTTTTCGATCACCACACAGTCACCGACGACGATTTCTGTCTGGTCGGAGATGATCACGGTCGTGCCGTTGCCCGTATCCACCGTGTATTCCTTGGCGGACCGGTCACCCTGGGCAGCGCTGGAAACCGCGGCGCCAGCCAGCGCACCCATGGCGGTATTGCGACGTCGGCTGGAAGAGCTGCGGCTGCTCGAGGTCGTGGCATAGCCCAGCGTGCCACCCAGCAAGGCGCCCTTGCCTGCGTTGGATTGCTCCTGGACCGCCCGGGCACCGGTTACGGTGCCATGGGTGATGGAGATGGACTGGCCGGAGCGCTGAGCCTCGGCCGGTAGCGGGATCAGCGCCGCAAGGGTCAACAGACCCGAAGTCGGTACTAGGTTTCTCATGGTCCTCTGTCTCTAACGCACGGCTGATTTTCGCAGTTTGCAAGATCAACCCTGGGGGAACAAGCGCGCTATTCGTCAAAATGCGTGCATCGACCACCATCGTGCCGGGGTGCCGGGCCCGGGGTCAATCGGAATGGTTCGAGCGACAGGCGGCTTGCCCGGGACCGCGCTCCCGACGCTATACTCCTGCGCTGATAACCCGCGCTGAGCACAGCGCTGGAATCCACAATAAAACACCGGCCAACAGGGCTCACCATGACGCAGAAGATCTCGGACTTCGATCCGCGCCCCATGAAAATCAGCGTTCTGACCGCTGCGCTCCAGGAACTCACCCCACGCGAGGCCCGGGACGCGGATCCGGACCTCGCCATCGAAGACTGGCTGCAGTTCTCCCGTGAGCTGGATTCACCCTATATCCAGCTGTCATCGGCCCTGCACCCCACGCTGACCGATGTGCCCCCCGAGGCCATGCTCGACCCGGTGGCCAACCACCTCGACCTGCGCCAGCCCTTCGATAATGCCCGGGCCGAACGTGTGCTCACCGCGATGCGGGAAACGGACGTTGGCCTTTCAGATCTGGGCTACTTCGACAATATGCTGGTGGCCGACGACGGCGACCGGCGGCGCAAGCACGAGTTCATGCTGCGCGTTTTTGACGCCGCCGTACTGCTGGGCACGGACGCCGTATGTGGCTTCGTGGGCCGCAACTACGACCTCGAAATGGACCAGAACCTCGCCATGTTCGAGGAGGTGTTCATTCCCCTGCTCAAGGAGGCCAAGGCCCGGGGGCTGACCTACCGCGTCGAGCAATGCCCCATGCCCGGCTGGACCGTCCTGGATCGCTGGCACAACAACATTGCCTACGCGCCGGGCCCGTGGATCGCCTTGCACCGCATTTGCGAAAAGCATGGTGTGGGCGACCAGTTCCGCGTGCACTACGACCCATCGCACTCCGTGCTCATGGGCCAGGACACGCGCTCAATGTTCCAGTACCTGAAAGACGAGGGTTACGCCTTCCTGATCGACGGCTTTCACGTCAAGGGGCAGGTCATCGATTCAAAGGGCGTGTCCGCCTGGGGCTACGGCGGCCAGACCATGGAACGCGGCGACTGGATCGACGGCGAGCCGTCACCCTCGGCCGCGGACCATCTGAACGCCTGGAAGAAGCAAATCGCCCTTTGCGAACACGAACTGCCGGGAACAGCCCGGCACGATCCACTGGCCTACCTGCAGAACCGCACCGTGGACTGGCTGGACCACCAGCTGGCCGCGCGGGAACTGCTCGACATCGACCCGGCGGACATGTACCTCGTGGTTGAACACGAGTATCCCCCGGCGAGAATCCAGGACAAGGAGGCGCTCAGGCCCATCCTGGCCGGTTCTATCGCCTTTACCCGCGCCATCGACGAGGCCGCGGCCGCCATGTACGCCCTGCAGCACGAGGTCATGCCCGCCCAGGGCATTCCCGTTCAGGGTTTCGGACGGGAGTCCTACCGCTCATGAACAGCGAAGTCACCACCACTCAGCCGTCGGGCTCTGCCACCGGCGCCCTGTCCACGCGCCTCAGCGTGATGATGTTTCTCCAGTTCTTCATCTGGGGCGCCTGGTACGTCACGATCGGCAACTACATGGCCGCCAATGGCATGGCGGACCTGACCCACTGGCCGTACACGGTGAACCCGATCGCAGCCATCGTGGCGCCCTTTTTCCTGGGCCTGATTGCCGATCGCTACTTTGCGACGGAGAAGGTGCTCGGCGTGCTGCACCTGCTGGGCGGTGCCGCCATGTTCCTCGTCCCGCAGGCCACGGGCACACCAGAGCTGTTTATCGCGCTGCTGCTGATCTACAACCTCTGCTACATGCCGACGCTCGGCCTGAGTAACTCCCTGGCCTTCCACCACATCGACGACCAGGAAAAGCAGTTTCCGCTGATTCGCGTGTTCGGCACGGTCGGCTGGATTGTGGCGGGGCTGTTCATCGGCTTCGTGCTTGGCCAGTTCACGGGCGACACGCTCCCCGACCGGACACCGCTGCCGATCTACACCACGGCCGTGGCCAGCATCGCGCTCGGTCTCTATGCCTTTACGCTGCCCCACACGCCGCCGTCGGGCGCGGGGCAACCGGTGTCCTTCCGCTCGATCGTCGGCCTCGATGCGCTCCAGCAGCTTGGCGGGCGGTCCTTCACGGTCTTTATCGTCAGTTCGCTACTGATCTGCATTCCCCTGGCGGCCTACTACAACTTCGCCCCGATCTACGCAGCCAACGCCATTTACGATCAGGGCGTGAGCAATGCGGTGACGGGCTTGCTGCCGAACCCCTCCACGCTCATGAGCGTGGGCCAGATGTCCGAGGTACTGTTCATGCTGCTCATGCCCCTGTGCTTCAAGCGCCTCGGTGTGAAGTGGATGCTGGCCATCGGTATGGGCGCCTGGGTATTGCGCTACCTGCTCTTCGCCTGGGGTGCGCCGGACGCCGTGTTCTGGATGGTCTTTGTGGGCATCGCCCTGCACGGTATCTGCTATGACTTCTTCTTTGTGACGGGCCAGATCTACGTGGATAAGAAGTCCACGCCAGAAGTCCGCGGCCAGGCCCAGGGCTTTCTGGTGCTGGTCACCTATGGCGTGGGCATGTTCATCGGCGCGCAGATTGCCGGGCAGGTCTTCAACCGTTACCTGGGCGGTAATGCGGCGCTGGCCCTCGAGACCTGGGCCGAGTTCTGGTACCTGCCGGCCTGGTTTGCCCTGGGCGTGTTGGTGTTCTTCCTGATTGCCTTCCGGGACGACTCCAAGGCCTGAGGCCAGCGAGGAAAAGCCGGGGCGGCTCAGCGGGCGGGGTTGTACCCACGCACTGGCATCCCAAGGTCTGGGGGTTCATACCAATAACACGCACTGCGAAGAGCCCCCCGTGAACAACAACGTCATTATCAGCTGCGCCGTGACCGGCAGCGGCGACACGGTCGATCGTCATCCGGCCATTCCCGTCACGCCAAAGGAAATCGCGCAGGCTGCGATCGACTCGGCCAAGGCCGGCGCGGCCATCGCCCACCTGCACGTGCGTGATCCGGAAACGGGTCAGCCCAGCCGCGACGTGGACCTGTTCCGCGAGGTCGTGGGCCGGATCCGCGAAGCCGATACGGACGTCATCATCAATCTCACGACGGGCATTGGCGGTGACCTCTACCTCGGCCCGGACGACGACGTGATGGCCTTCCGCGAACCCACGGACCTCGTTGGGCAGATGGAGCGCATGGAACACGTCGAGGCGACCCTGCCCGAGATCTGCACGCTCGACTGTGGCTCCTTTAACTACCTGGGCAACAACTACGTCTACGTGTCCACGCAGACCATGCTGGAGCTCGGCATGAAGCGCCTGCAGGAGATCGGCGTCAAACCGGAGCTGGAGCTGTTTGATATGGGCCAGCTCTGGTTCGCCAAGGCCATGATCGACAAGGGCCTCATCGACGCCCCGCCCCTGCTGCAGCTGTGCCTGGGTATTCCCTGGGGCGCGCCGGCCACGCCGAACACCATGCTGGCCATGGTCAACGAAGTGCCGGAAGGCGCCGTTTGGGGCGGCTTCGCCATCGGCCGCATGGAATTTCCCATGGTGGCCCAGGCCTGCCTTCTCGGCGGCAACGTGCGCGTCGGCCTGGAGGATAATCTTTACCTCGAGAAAGGCGTTCCGGCCACCAACGCGCAGCTGGTTGAAAAGGCCCGGCGCATCGTTGAAGACCTCGGCGCCTCGGTCCAGTCCGTCACCGAAGCGCGGACTACGCTGGGTCTGAAGGACCCGCACGCTGTCTGAGAAACACCAGCCGCGAAGACACTGACCCTTTCGGAACGCAACCCCGAAGGAACGTAAACCCGAAGGAAGGGAATCCCGAAGCAAAGTAAACTCCAAGGAATCTGCACAATGACTGACCCACAAGCGCTACGTGTCCTCACCGGTGTCGCCCAACCCTGGCAATGCGACGTGCTCGGGCACCTGACCACACGGTTCTACGTGGGCCTGTTCGACGACGCGTCCTATCACTTTCTGTTTGAGCTCTTTGGCTGGAGCGGAGCCAGCGACGATGCGGGCAGGCGGGCCTTTGTGGACGTCCGGCACGTGATCGACTACCAGGCGGAAGTCAGTGCCGGCGACCTGCTGGAAATCGACGCAAAACTCACACGCATTGGCTCAAAATCCATGGTCGCGCAGTACACGATGCGCGATCGCAAGAGCGGCGACGTCTCGGCAACCCTCGAGGCGACCTACGTGCTCTTCGACCTGGAATCGCGCACTT
>JBCDHO010000039.1:0-12181 GCA_038749855.1 Pseudomonadota bacterium | reverse complement strand
GCGGCGAGCTGCATGAACGCGCGCTGGGCCACATCCTCCGGTTCCGGGGGCCCCGTACCGAAGTTGGCGTTCAGGTAGGCCACGAGGCCGCTGAACTCGCTCACATACAGCTGTTCTATTTCACTGTGCGACATGGATAGACTGCGTCACCGGGTGTGAGCACACCAGGGCGCTCGTTTCCTGGGGTGCCCAGGAGCACCCCCGCGTGGCCAAGGGTAGAACGTTTGGGCGCCCGGGTGAAGGACGCCAGCCGTTAATGCACCTGCACAAGTGAACCCTGCGACCCTTCGGGCGCTCCAGGCGTCATACTTGGCTGCACCGCACAGGACACGCACCGTGAACCACAAAAGTACACGCCTTTCGCTTTTTCTGAGCCTGCTGGCCATGCTGTTGCCGATGAGCGCATTCGCTGACCCGTTGCGGGTGACGCTCCGCTCGTCCGGCGATCACTTGCTGGCCCATTTTCAACTGCCCAGCGACGCAACCACCTTTGAGTTTTTCGAAGATCCCATGCCGCCCGCACAACGGGCAGCAGATTGGCACATTGCCGGCGACGGCTGGTCCTTCGATGGGCAGCGCTTGACGCGCAATGACGGTCAGGCGTTTGCGGAGTTCGAGGTGGAAATCCGCCCCGCCAGCCAGCTTTACGACCGCAAGTACGTGCCAGCGGCAGCGATCGGCACGGGTGGCTGGCTGGTCTTTGCCAACACCTTTGCGCCCAAGGGTGCCGATCATGTGATTCGTATCGCCGGCCTCCCGGATGACCACGTGGTCGTAGGGCAGGGGGCGCTTCAGCCCGCCGATGGGCAGTTTAACGGCGCTGAGCTGGGGCTTTTTTACTTTGGGCCCGGGTCCTATGTCACCGCATCGGGTGGCCTGCTGGTGGCGGGCCCGGAAGTGCCCGCAAAGCTCCGGCAGGACATTGCTCAGCATCTGGCGGAGGCGGTCAGCACGCTGGAGGCGGCCTGGGACATTAAGGCCGAGCCGGCGCCCGTCGTAATGATCACTTCGAAGCAGGACTGGAACGGGCGCTCCCGCAAGGGTGGCGTATTGGGTCAAACGATCACCTTTCATTTCCGGGGCTATGACCTGGACGCGATGGATTCGCAGTTTGCCGCGAACATTCGCAACACGGTACTGCACGAGGCGGTACACATTTGGAACGGCACGCTGTACTCCTCTTCGGAAAACGCCGAGCAGTCCTGGGTCCATGAGGGCTCAGCCGAGTACATCGCCAATCGGCTGTGGATGGATGAGGCGACCTTCAACGCCGCGGTCGAGAAGGCCATCAACGGCTGCTTTCTGGATCTCGGTTCGGCCTCAGTGTTTGAAACGGAAATCGCCAGCCGCGGCCAGACGCCGTACCTGTGCGGCCACCTGATTCACCTGGCTGCGGAGCTGGCGTCCGTCGCGCAGGACGGGGACGACGTGCTGAGCCTCTGGCGTTCGATTTATGAGGCTTCGGAGCCGGCGCGCGAGTACGACAGCGCCCTTTTCCTGCAACGGGCTGAAGCGATAGCTGGCGATGACTTCATGAGCATTTTTGCCCTGCTGGAGCAGGGGCTGACGGAAGCAGATCGGCAGACGCTGGTGGCGCGGTTGAATGCGCTGGGAGCAACGATCCGACCGATGGCGCTTGGTGAATCGGCCGGGGGTGGCTCGGCCATTGCCTCGAAGCTGCTGCTCGGCGTGCTCTCGAGCCACTGCGAAGGGCGCTACGGCTTCAGCCGCTACGGCGCGGTCTTCCAGCTGGACACCGATGACCGATGTGGTGAGGCCTTGGGCGGCAACCCTTCCATCAGTGCCCTCAATGGGTTGCCGTTGACGGGCGACCCGGTCGCCTTGGTGCAAACGGTTCGAGAACGCTGCGCAGACGAGGGCACGCTCCTGCTGGGTACCGAGAACGGCCAAAGCCTGCCGGCGCTTCCCTGTCCTGCTGCGGTCAGCACGCTTCCAACACCGTTCAAAGTCGTGGCCTCTGGCGATTTGCCCGCGCTGTAGCGGTCGTCAGGCCCGCGCAGGCCATGGGACAGCTTGCATCAGAATCCCCCGGTGACCGTGACCCCAACGACCCGTGAATCGCCCACGGCCCAGCCTTGCATTGCTCCATCCCGCCGCCGCGTGACGTACTCCTCATCGAGCAGGTTCCGTGCGTAAACCCCCACGGACCATCGATCTGATCGGTAGGTGAGCTGGGCATTCACCAGCGTGTAGCTGTCGGAGATTTCCGTCGGCAGGTTCACGGCCGAAAAGAAGGTTTCGTCGGTGTAGTTCACGTTCATGTTCAGGTCGAAGGCATCAAGAAACAGCCAGGTGCCGCCGACCGCCCAGGTGAGTTCCGGTGCCTCGGGAAACTGATTGCCGGAGACGTCCACATTGTCCGGCGTAACGTACTCATCAAATTCGGTTTTCGTGTAGCCCAGGCTGGCGAAGGCGCTCAGGTCATTTCGGGCCTGCCACTGGAGTTCAAGCTCACCGCCGTACAGTGTGGCCTCGCCCGCGTTATCGATAATCACATCGAGGTCGTTGCCCGAGTCGCCGGGCACGCGAATCTGAATGTCCGTGTATTCGGTGTAGAAGAGGTTCGCATTCAGCACCAGGGAACCGTTCAGCAGCAGGCTGCGGAAGGACAGCTCGAGGTTGTCGGTAAATTCGGGATCAAATTCAAACACCGAGCCGAGTGCGTTTTGCCCGGCGCCACCGGCGCGGTAGCCACGGTGATAGGTAAGACCCGTGCTCACGTCTTCAGTCCAGCGGTAAACAATCCCGCCTTTGGGCAGCCATGCATCGAAGCTGGTGGAGAGTTCGATCGGTTCCGACGGTGGCAGGGGAAAAGGCGGCGCTGGCACAAACACGAGCGCGTTTTCGGAGAGGGACTCAGAGTCCTCCCTGTCGTAGCGCAGACTGCCAAGTACAGTGAAGCGATCACTCAGGTCATATTCCAACTCGCCGTAGAAAGCGAGGTTTTCATTGTTGCTGATGGCGAAAATGTCATTGATGACGGATTCGATACCGGGGGGCAGCGGCAGCAGACTGTTGTTTGGGCCAAGCGCAAGGACGGTGACACTGTCCTCATCGATGTCTGTGTAGAACGCGCCAAGAACGGTACGCAGCGCCTCGCTGGCATAGGACAACCGAATTTCCTGCGACAGCTGGGTCGTTTCGATGAGTGAATCGAAGACCTGTTGCTCACCCGACTCGGGCGGGAAGCTGCTGAAGTTGGGCCGTTCGCGGTCGTAGTAGACCGTTTCGGAAAACAGCAGCCAGTCGGGAGAAAGGTCGAAATTAAAGCGCAGGTTTGAAATCGACTCATCGGCGCGCGTTTCTGCGAGGTTGTTGGTTACCCGCTCTACCGGATAAAACTGCGGGTTCACAATGCTCCGCCCGTAGTCGTTTTCTGTTTCCGAGTGGCTAAGTATGATGTTGAGCCGGTCTGTCGCTTGCCAGCGCAACTTGGCGCGACCCGTGTTCAGCTCCTCATCGCTCTGAAATTCACCGGTGAAGCGGTTTCTGACCTCGCCGTCGGAGCGGTAGGCTTCGTAGGACAAGCGCATTGCCAGCGTGTCTTCAATGAGCGGTAGATTAAGGGCGCCGGCAAGGCGTAGCTCGTCGAAGCTGCCTACATCACCGCGGGCCTTGAGCTCCCGTTCGAAGGTTGGATCCTGGCTGCGAATCACCACAGCCCCAGCGAGTGAATTTCGGCCCTGTTGCGTGGATTGAGGTCCACGGAGCACTTCCACCTGTTGCAAATCCCAGACGCCGAAGCTACCGGTGAAGCTGCCGGAGGGCAGAGTAGCGCCATCCACACGGATGCTGACGGCGTCGCCAGCGGCCGTCGTGCCAAAGCTCAGCTGGCTGATGCCGCGGATGGAAATCCCCAGGCCAGCGGACAGCTGGGAGGCATTGGCCGTACGATCGATCACGTCGAAGAGGTTGCGGTCGGTGCCCTTGTCGAGCGCCTCCCCGGTGAACACGGTCACGCTGGCCTGCGTGTCTTGCAGAAGACGCTCCTGAAGCTGGCCAATCACCAGCACTTCCTCGATGGCTGTGCTGGGCGGGCTGACAATGCTGCGCGTTTCAGGCGTCCCACCCTGTGGTGCGCGCAGCGCAAAGCTGCTGCCGTTGACGGTGACCAGTTCGAGCCCCGTGCCCGCAATCATGCGTTCCAGCGCGGATTGGGCGGTGAGCTCGCCGCTGATGGCATTGCTGCTGAGACGGTCGATGGCCTCTGCATCGGCGCCGACCTGGCGACGGGTGACATCGCTGAAGGCCTCCAGCGCCTGGAGCAGGGGTTGCGCCTCAATGTCGAAGCGGTAGGTCTGCTTGCTGCTGTCCTGCGCCTGGGCCTGGGGCATGAGCACCGCGGCGAACACGAGCAGAAATAAGGGGATAAGCCAGCGGGTCAGCAGGTGCTTCAGCACAGGGGTCGGTAAGCGGGTCGGCGCGCGGGTCAGAAGGTGGTTCAGCAAGGGGGTCGGCGAGCGCGCCGGCAGCGGGGCGGACCAGGGGGTGGTGGATCGAAGGGCACGGTTCATGGCGTTTTCAGCATCTCCCGGAACAGAAAAAGCGCCAAAAGTGGCGCTTCTACCTAGTTAACGGGTGACGCAAAGGCGGACCGTATCTTTGCCGGCACACGCTAGCCCGGGCGCTGCGGTCGCGCGTGGCGCAGACGGAGCTCGTTGCCGCCCGTGCCCTGCCACTCAAGACGGTGTGTCTGCAGCAGCGTGAACAGGGCTTCATTGGCCTGGTCAATGAAGAACACGCCTGACACCAGCCCGCTATGGCCCTCGATGCGCGACGCGTCCAGCGTGTAGCGGGTGTAAGGCTCCAACGCGCGGAGCGCTTCGACAAGGGGCTTGCGCCGAAAAACGATCTTGCCCTCCCGCCACTGTCCGAGGAGCTCCAGGGGGCGTTCGAGCACTTCGCCCATGCGCCCCTCGTCAATGGTGACCACCTGGGCGGCGGCAAGGTTTGCCGTTTCGTCCGCTGGGCTGGTCACGGAAACCAGGCCCTCGAGGACGGCCACCTCCAGCCCCGCAACCGAGCGCTGGCGCACGACGAATTCCGTGCCGAGTACGCGGGTCTCGCTGCCCTGGCTGAGCACGATGAAGGGCCGCTCGGGGTCCGGTGCCACCTTGAAGGCGGCCACGCCCTGCTCAAGGTTGACCGTTCGCCGTTCCGGGGTCAGCTGCACGTCGAGCGCGGTGTTCCAGTCCAGCCACAGGGTTGAACCGTCGGTCAGCGTTACCTCGCGTTGCTGTCCCCAATCGGTGCGGTAGCGTGCGGGTTCAACGACCGTTGGTGCTGCCAGCTGCGGGGCTGCTGCCGGCGTCGACTCGTTGTCAATCAGCCAGAGCACTACAGGGACGGCCAGGGCGAGGGCTGCAAGCGAGGCCACGGCCGGGCGCTCGAATAGGCGCGTCCACCACAGGTCGACGCGATACCACAGGGAACGAAAGAAGGACCGCGGAGGTGTCGCTCGGGCAGCACTGCTCAAATTCCTCGATAGCGCGTGGAAGTGCTGAGCACGTCCCAGGGCAGCAGCGTGCCGTTCTGAGCGGGCCCGAAAGTCTTCCAGGGCCTGCTCCTTACGCGCTTTCGGAGCGCCACGCAGTGCTTCAAGGAGCTGCAAAGCCTGGGCCTCGAGCGTTTGCTCGGGGGTTTTGTCAGCAGCGTCAGAGGACATGGCGCATGGCGTGGCAGCGAAACAGGAAACGTCTAATCATATAACGCGCCGGGCGGGGTAAAGCCGTATCCGGCACCCGCTCCCCTTTGCTGTGGGTGCTAGCCCTGCTTCAGGTGCTGCCGCACCCGTGCCAGGCAAAAACGCTTGGCCTTGGCCAGACGCTTTTCGATGGTCGACAAGCGCAGGCCGAGGGCTTCGGCAATCTCTGCGCGGGGCTGCTCATCCACGCAGCCGCGCAAAAAAATTTCCTGGCTAAGGGGGTTGAGCTCCGCGATGGCCGCATTCAGGGCCTCGATGGCCTGGAGCCCGGCCAGCTTGTCTTCGGGTGTGGAAGCGTCCACCACCGAAGCCGTGGCCGCATAGGCGTGCTCGTAGTTGCGGCGGGTCGTGTCGGCACGCAGCTTGTCCACCGCCGCATTGCGCAGCATGGTGTGCAGATAGGCGGGTCCGGGCTCTGTGTCCAGCGTGACCAGCTTTGCACGGACCGTTTGCATGACGTCGTCAACGTCTGCGCGTGAGCCAAGCAGGTGCTCGAGCTTTTTGCGGCTCGTGATGAGTTGCTCCAGGGAGAGGGCGGCGTCGGCAGACATGGCTAGGCGTGCGCAGGGCAGGAAAGGCACAGAGCCTAATGCGAGTGATTCGCAGTTGCAATGATCCGTGCCTTGGGCACACACTGAAAGCAAGGCGCGCTTGCCGCGTCAATGGGAACCAGAACCGAGCGGCTGCCCTCATGAACGAAAATTTCGAAGCCAACGCTCAGCGCACCCAGGCGGCCTACGACGATGTCGCATTGCCCGGTGCCTACGCCTGGCGCTATCACCGGACGGTGGGGGATGCTGCGCGCATCACGACCCGGCTTGATCCGGGCCTCTACATCTGCGCGGGCCAGGGGGACCTTCGTACGCAGAGCCCGCAGTACGGGGGCTATGAGTCCAAGGAGCAGATCATGGCCCTCATCTGCGTGGGTTCGGAAGGCGCGGCGTTCGACACGGAGATTCGGCCTGGCGCTGCCTACAGTTTTGGCTTGCACGTGACGAACCTCGACCCTGCGCTGCCCCTGGCTCAGCTCGATGCGATCGTGGCGATCACCAGTAAGCGTCCCATGCTGCTCTTTGAGGGTTCTCTGGCCCAGCGCATGGCGCCGCTGCAGGCGCCGATCGACCCCTGGTTTCAGGGCGATGCGCGCAAGATGGTGATCACGGCCCGGGCGCTCGAGCTGGTAGCGACCGTGTCGCAGGAGCTGGCAGGACCGGCACGGAGCGAGGTGCGTGCCATTGACATCAAGCGTGCCTACGCGGTGCGGGACACCATCGAGCAGGACCTGAGCAAGACCTTCCGCCTGGCGGATTTGTCATCGCTGCTCGGGGCCGACGCCTCGCTGCTCACGCGCGCCTTTCGCGCGGTGTTCGACGAGAGCATTGCGGCGCACCTCACGCGCCGGCGCATGGAAAACGCTGCTGCCATGCTCTCGGACGGTGCCTCGGTCAAATCTGCGGCGCGGTCGAATGGCTACACGCCAAACGCCTTTTCATCTGCCTTCCGGCGCCACTACGGTTACGCTCCCAGCGCCTTGCGTCGCTGACCCTGCCGCGGCGGCCAGCGCGTTTTGACGTCCCGGAACGCGTAGAAAATTCCTCCGTTCGCGTAGGTCATTCGCCTTGTGATAGGCCGTCCTAATGGGAATGATTATCAGTGTCGATTAATGACGACGCGATGGGGGTAAGACACGGTGAGTCATTCAGCTTTGGTTCGCATGTCCGTTTTTCTGGTTTCGCTGCCGCTGAGCCTTTCGGCCAGTGCTCAGGCGGCGGACGAAACGGATACGCCAATGGAGAACGAGCCCGGCGTGATCGAGGAAGTGGTCGTCATCGGCACGAAGCAGGAGACCACGCTGCAGGATACGGATGTCTCGGTCACGGTGCTGACCGAACAGCTGCTGCTCGATGCGCGCGTCACGGACATTGCCCGGATCGATGACCTCGTGCCCAGCGTGCAATTCAACGACGGCAACGCGGTGGGGGGTGTGTTTATTTCCATTCGCGGGGTGGAATCGAATCCCTTTATCGTCAACCGCGCTGCCGTATACATCGACGGCATCCCCTTTCGGGAGTTGAGCAACTCGGTCCTGACTCAGCTCAAGTCCGTGGAGGTGCTGCGAGGGCCGCAATCCACACTGTACGGCGCCAACACGGTCAGCGGGCTGATTGTCATCAACACGCGCGCACCGACCGAGGAGCTCATTGCCAATGCGACCGTCACCGCGTCCAGCTTCGATACGGGCGAGTCCTACGAGGGCGAGGTGTTCCTGGGTGGTCCCCTGATCGATAACGTGCTGGCCGGGTCCGTGTCCTTCAAATACAGCGACCGGGACTACTACCTGCAGAACATCGGTGCGACGCCCCAAGGTCAGGGCGAGATTGAAGACGTTTATGTCCAGGGCCGCTTGTCCTGGACACCGACGGACCGCTGGACCGTGGATGCGCTGGCCTACGTGATCGATACGGACGGGCCGGGCATCTACAGCTTCGACGGGTTTCCGGTCGATCTCGATCGCTACAACGCCATCTACAGCGACGGCATTCTTTTCGATCCGAGCGATCCCTTTTCCATTCCGCCGTTCAACGGTGAGCTGCGGGCCACGGATTTTCAGTTTGTTCACGATGCGCCCAAGCGCGTCACCGTTGAGCAGCAGGTCGCCGGCGTGAATGCGAATTACGACCTCCGGCCCGGCAGCCTCGATTTCGCGCTCAGCTACCGCAGTGAAGACGAAGACGATCGGGGCTTCGACATCGATTTGACCAACGCGCCGCTGCTTGCCGGCGCGGAGCTGGCGTCAGAAGAGGTATTCAACACGGAGCTGCGCTTTACCTCGGACCGGTCGCGCCCGCTGCGCGCCATCGTCGGCGCCTCCTACTATCAGGAAGATGAAGAGCAGCGGCTCGGTTCGCTCCTGGGCGTTGGTGGCCTTGAAGACTTTAACTTTGCCCCGGAGCAGGCACGCTCAAGCCGCGACTTCGGGGTCTTTGGGTCCCTGATTTACACGCCGCCCTCCCTGCCAAAGCTGACCGCCACGGTGGGCCTGCGCTATGACCGGGCGGAGCGGGAGACCACGCAGCAGGAAGGCGAGCTGGACCTGGGTTTTGCGGTGTTTCTGTTTGACGATCTCCAGCTGGAGGATACCTTTGATGCGTTCCTGCCGCGCTTTGCGCTGCGCTATGAGCCTTCGGACCGCCTCACCTGGTACGCCAGCGCGGCCCAGGGCTATCTGCCCGGTGGCTTCAACCTGACGGCTGCCCAGGACGGCTTTCAGGATGATGTGATCCGCTATGACTCGGAAGAGCTCTGGAGCTACGAGGCCGGGTTTAAATGGCAGTCACAGGACGGCCGGGCCTTCCTGGCCGGCGCCGTGTATTACATCGAAGCCGACAACTACCAGGAAATCGCCGCCCTCCTTGATGAGGAGGGTAACGTGGTGTCGACCTCCTTCATCGGCTCCGACGCGGGCATCGAGAACTACGGCTTTGAGGTCGAGGGGCGCTGGGCGCTGGACGAGCGCTGGTCCCTGTCCGGCAACTTCGGCTGGGTAGATGCCGAGTACACGGAATTTGGGCGGGGCCAGGCGGAAAACGTCGTCGGCAACCCGGTCAAGTTGATCCCCGACTATGACGCCAACCTCGCACTGCGCTACGCCCATCCCAGCGGATTTTTCATTCGCGGCGAAATCAACTTTATCGGCGAGATGGCCCTGGACGAAGGCGACCGGAGCGGCTTTACCGCCAATGCCATCGATACGCAGGAGGCCGTGGAGCTCTACGGCGTGCAGGTCGGCTATGAGGCGGAACGCTGGTCGATCCGCGCCTTCGGTGAGAACCTGACGGATGTGCGGCGCGTTGGCGGCACCGGTTTCCCGAACGCGGTGCTGCCCAATGACGGGCTGCTGTATGCCGCCATCGATCCACCGCGGATCGTTGGTGTGGAACTGGCCTTCCGCTACTAGGCCGCGTCGGCCGTCGTCTTCAGTCAGGCGACTTTCCCCGCGTCAGGGCGTGCGTGAGCGCGTTGAGCGCCTCGGCCATTTCGACCTGCTGCCGCTCGTTGAGGTTGGCCAGCAGTCCCTCCAGATGGGTTCGCTGCAGCTTCGCAGCCTCGCTGAAGCGTTGCGCGCCGGTGGGCGTCAGAACCACGAGCGTCGAGCGTCGATCCGTCGGGTGGGGTTGACGCTTGGCCAGGCCGTCCTTTTCCAGGCTGTCCACCAAGCTGGTGACATTGCGCTTGCTGACCGAGAGCCGCTCCGCCAGCTCATTCATGGAGCGCTCGCCCTCCATGCTCAGGGTTTGAAGCAGCTGGAAGCGGGCCGGTGACATGTTCAGCCCGGCCAGTCCCTCGCGCAGGAAGCGTAGGAACGGGGAAACAAATTGGCACAGTGCGTCTGCGGGGCGGGTCGGCATGGATTGCGTCCATTTAGTGAACATGTACACTATGTAGGTATTATTTTAACCCTGCTTGGACGGAGTACGACGACATGACTGAGCCGAAGTGGACCGTCATCACCGGATCAACCGGCGGCATCGGGCGTGAGCTTGCGACCCTGCTTGCCGAGCGCGGCGCCTCCCTGATTCTGGTCAACCGCTCCGAGGCCAAGGCCGAGCGCCAGCATGCCGCCTTGGTCGAAAAACATCCAGCGTTGACGGTCGCCCGAGTCACAGCAGATTTTATGGACACGGAGCAAATCAATAGCGCCGTGGGTGAAATCTACGCGCTGCCGGGGCGCATCGATGCGCTCTACAACAACGCGGGCCTCCTTACCGGTGACAAACAGCTCAGCGCCCAGGGGCTGGAGTCTCATTTTGCCGTCAACACGCTGGCCCCCTATCTGTTGATCAGACAGCTTCGGAAAAAGATGGCGCGTCCGTCCGACGCGCCTGCGGGCATGATCGTGAACTTCTCCTCGAGCGCGGTAACACGGCTAAAAAGCCTTGAGCTGGAGACGCTGGCCAATCCGGAATCGGTGGGCGGTCTCATGACGACCTACGCCCAAAGTAAGCTCGCGGTGACCACCTTGGCAGCGGCCCTGGCGAATGAGCTGAAAGAGGAGGGACTGTTAATCCGGGCCATCGACCCTGGCGCCACCAAAACGGCCATGACCACGGGGGGTAACTCGGGCATGCCGAAGCTGCTCTCCTGGCTCGCGCCCCTGCTGTTCAGTCCGGCGGACAAGCAGGCCGCTAAGGTGGTGGCCGGTGCTGATCCCCTGGCCTTTTCCGGTCGCAGCGGCATTTTTGTCGCGAGCGCCAGGGAGAAGCCCATGCCCGCCCCTTCAATGGACCCGCAAAACCAGCGTGATTTGATCGCATTGCTCGATGAGTTTGTCTAGCGCGCGCCGCGCCTCAGTGATTCATGATTGCTGGCCCTTCTGCCGGCACTGCGCTCAAAGCCATTTGCAGCATCCCGCCATCGCGTTCCCGCAGCAGCTACTCCGGTAACTGAGATCGCACGGTCGCCGGCAAATGCTCCGGTGAGGCGGCGCTCAGCAGCAATGCAACGTCTGCTTCCCTAGCAGCAACCCAGTGCTTCGTGCCCGAGTGGATCAGCAGCACGGACCCGGCCTCATAAGCTGTCTCACGCTCAGGACGAACCTCGTGTCCATCGGCGTAGTACAGCGTCCCGGACAGAACGACCGCAAAACGCACGCTGCCGTCGTTTGTGACGTGCGCAGACGCCGGACGTGTGCCGGCGGGAACTTTGATCAGAACAATGGACGGCTTGCCCTGCGCATCGAGCGCCAGGGGCGTTGCCGTTGCGGCGCTGTCCCAGATCGGGTCACCGGACATCGCCCCGAGGTTCAGGGCAACCGTGGGCTTTGGGTCCTGGGCCAGCGCTGTGCCCCACGACACACCCAGCGAAGCGGACACCAGCAACAAGGCCAGTGTCAACCGGATCAGCCGCGGCCGTGGCCGACCGTAAGTTGATGAGCTTTTCATGACCTTCTCCTCCCAGGCAGTCCATCACCACACGACGAGCTGCGTGTGATGTTCAAACATCAAGTCGTGCAAGCCCACCGGATTTGAGGGCAGGGCGACGCCGTCCATGAGCGCGTCGGGCTTGGCGTTCAGTGCGGTCAGCGTGTAGGGCGTGATGATGACGCGCCCGCCGGCTTTGATATAGGTCTCCAGGTCAGCCTGGAGGCTCAAGCCGCTGACTTCGCTTTTGCGGCTCGCAGCGCCTTTCAAGGCGAGTGTTCCTGCGTCGCCGACGAGGATGATGGTTGCGGGACGGCCGGACTGAACCATGGCGGCTGCGAAATGCAGTGCGTGTCCCGCGACCATGGGGTCGGTCTGGGTCAACATGAGGACCAGCGTGCCCGAGGCGTCGGCAGCTTGTCCGCTGTCTTCATGAGCCATAGTGTATGCGGAGAGCAGCGCCAGGCCGGTCGCCATCAATAGGGTCAGTAGCAGGCTGCGGCGCTTAGCGGGTGGGGTTCGCATGTGTTTCATT
>JBCDHO010000038.1:0-12245 GCA_038749855.1 Pseudomonadota bacterium | reverse complement strand
GGTGAATGGCGCGCAGCATCTGGTGGTCGCTTACCGGTCGGAAGGCGGACTCGTTGAGCACAGCGAAACGTTCCGGACGCTTCCGGTCTGGCAGGCGGCGACGGTGGTCTGGAGCGCCGGCGAAGGCGATGGCAGCCTGACCGTTCGTCTCGATGACCGGACTCAGCTCGAGCTCGGCAATCTCGTCAATGGCGACGAGGTGGTCAATGAGCTGGATATGGGGATCATCAATAGCCCAGGCGCGTCTGGTGAAGCGCACTTCGACGCGTTCCACGCGCGACGTGAATCGCCTGAGGCGCCGCTGTTGACCATCGACAAGGTCCGTAACTTTTCAACCCGCGCCGTGGTGGGGCCGGGGCTGCAGGAGGTCGTGGGGGGCTTCATCATCGCGGGTGATACGAAGAAGTGCGTGATTCTGCGCGGTCGCAGCTTCACGCTGCCCCTCGGTGATGTGCCGCGGGCTGACCGGCCGAATCTGACGCTCTGGCGCATTGATCAGCGGGAACGGCTGGGGTTTAACGATGGCTGGGAAGCGCACCCCGAAGTTGAGCGCTTCACCCTGTTTAACGGCACCGAAATTGATCAGTCGGAAGCCGGTATTTTCGCTTGCCTTGAGCCAGGTGCCTATACCGCGTCATTTCGCCTGAACGGCGGCTCGCCCGGCGTGGCCATCGTTGAAGTCGTCGACGTGGATTTCGGCAGCGCGTATCTGCTCAACATTTCTACGCGCGCGGTCTCTGAATCTGGCATCAACCGGAAAGTGGGTGGATTCATCATCGAGGGTAATGAGCCGCGCACGGTGTTGATCCGTGCCCGCGGGCAATCCGTCCCCATCACCGGTGCGCAGTTGATGGATGACCCGCGGTTTGATCTGTTCAGTGGTCAATCCGTCATTGCCAGCAATGACAACTGGCAGGATGACCCGAATTCCGGCGCTATTCCTGCCAACTGGGTGCCGACGGACCCTGCCTCGGCCGCACTGGTCATCACGCTGCCGCCGGGCCCCTACACGGTAGTGGTGTCCGCGGCCAGTGGTGCATCAGGCATCGGTATCGTTGAGGTCTATGACATCGAAGGTCAGCTCATCGAGCCGAACTGAACATCATTTCGCCAGAGCGCGCCGGCGTCTCACTGAGATGCCGGCGTTTTTTTTGGAGCCGTCGCTTGCCAGCGCAGGCGTATTCCGTCGCCTGAAAGTCGCTACACTCCCAAGCATCGGAACGGGAGCGCACGGCACATCGCATGATGGACTTTGAATGGGTTGCGGTCGCCCTCGGCGATGTCGCCTGGATCGGCATCGCCTTTGTCCTGGGCAGCGTCGCACGCCGGGTCGGTCTGCCGCCGCTCATCGGCTTTCTGGCGACCGGTTTTCTCCTGCAGGCCTCCGGCATGGTCAGTGGCGACATGCTCGACAAGCTCGCTGACCTCGGTATCACGCTGCTGCTCTTCACGATTGGATTAAAGCTCAACCTGCGTACGCTGGTCCGGCCCGAGGTCATGGCCGTGACCCTGCTTCATATGGGCCTGGCCATTGCGGCCTTTGCCCTGTTGCTGCTCGGTCTGGCGACCCTCGGCCTCTCCATGGTGGCCGGCCTTTCGCTGGAACAGGCGCTGCTGCTGGGCTTCGCGCTCAGCTTTTCCAGCACCGTGTTTGTCGCCAAGGCGCTGGAAGAGCGGGGGGACATGGCTTCCCTCCATGGACGTATCGCTATTTCCATTCTGATCGTGCAGGACCTGGTCGCTGTTGTCTTCCTGGCCGGCTCGACGGGACAGTGGCCATCGCCCTTTGCGCTGATCCTGCTGGGACTCATCCCCCTTCGCCCGCTGCTCGGGCGTTTGATGGAACAGGCGGGCCATGGCGAGTTGATGGTGCTCCTGGGTCTGCTGCTGGCCCTGGGGGGCGCGGAACTCTTCGAAATCGTGGGCCTTAAAGGTGACCTCGGTGCACTGGTCATCGGCATCCTGGTGGCAGGTCATGCCAAAGCTGAAGAGCTGTCCAAGACGATGTTGGGGTTCAAAGATCTGTTCCTGCTCGGTTTCTTTCTGTCCATCGGTCAGGCGGGCATTCCCGACCTCACCATGCTCGGCATGGCCTTGCTGCTCACGCCCCTGGTGCTCGTGAAATCAGCAGGTTTTTTCCTGCTGATGACGGCCTTCAGGCTCCGTGCCAGGACGTCCCTGCTCGCCTCCCTGAATCTGTCCAACTACAGCGAATTCGGCTTGATCGTTGCGGCGATCGGCGTGAGTAACGGCTGGATTGGTACCGAATGGCTGGTCACGCTGGCCCTGGCGCTGACCTTGTCGTTTACGCTCGCCGCGCCCCTGAGTGCCGCCTCCAACAAATACTACGACCGTCACCGGGCCGGCCTCATGCGCTTTGAGCGCGAGCGGCGGGTTCCGGACGAGCGTCCCGTTGACCTGTCCGGTGCCCGCGTGGCCATTATCGGTATGGGTGCGGTAGGCAGCGGGACCTACGATGCGATGGTGCACGCCGTAGGTGACCACGTCATCGGTATAGACACCAACCCGGAGGTGGTCCGTAAGCAGCAGGACGCCGGCCGGCGCATGATCGAGGGCGACCCCAGCGATGTGGATTTCTGGCTGCGTCTTACGGGCAACACATCACTGGAACTGATCATGCTGACGCTGCCACGGTCCCAGACCACTCAGGCTGTCATTGAAGAGCTTCGCTTCACGGGCTTTGCCGGGCGCATCGCGGCAACGGCCCGTTACCCGGACCAGGAGGCGGGTTTGCTCAACGCCGGGGCGACCATGGTGTTCAATACGGCTACCGAGGCGGGCGTCGGTTTCGCTGCCCACGTGCTGGATGAAAAGGTGTTGAAGCGCAGGGAGCCGGACGCGTAATGGTCGTCTGCGCCGTCCCCTCTGAGGGCCCGGGTCGGGTATAATTTCCAGCCAGACCTCTTCCACTCATCGTCCGGGTTCTGGCATGACTTCTCTCGTATTCGTCACCGGTGGCGTTGTCTCCTCGTTGGGCAAAGGCCTCTCCTCCGCTTCTCTCGCCGCCATTCTCGAATCGCGCGGCGTCAAGGTCACGCTGATGAAGCTTGACCCCTACATCAATGTCGATCCGGGAACCATGAGTCCTTTCCAGCATGGTGAGGTATTCGTCACGCAGGACGGTGCGGAGACCGATCTTGACCTGGGCCACTACGAGCGTTTTGTGCGAACCCGCATGGGCCAGGTCAACAACGTCACGACCGGGCGCATTTACGCAGATGTCATCGCCAAGGAGCGACGGGGTGATTATCTCGGTGGGACGGTGCAGGTCATTCCTCACATCACCGACGAAATCAAAAATGCCGTGAAGCGCTGCGCCGAGGGCTACGACGTCGCCATGATCGAAATTGGCGGCACCGTGGGTGATATCGAGGCCATGCCGTTCCTGGAGGCCATTCGCCAGCTGGGTGTGGAGTTCGGTGACCAGGCGCTGTTCATGCACCTGACGTTGATCCCATTTATCAAGGCCGCCAACGAGACCAAGACCAAGCCCACGCAGCATTCCGTCAAGGAGCTGCGCAGCATCGGTATTCAGCCGGACATCCTGCTGTGCCGCTGTGAGAACGAAATCTCGGAAGAAGAGCGCGCCAAGATCGCGCTGTTCACGAACGTTCCGACCAAGGCCGTGATCTCTGCCCTGGATGCGCGCCAGGGCATTTACGAGATTCCCATGCTGCTCCATGAACAGGGGCTCGACGACATCCTGGTGGAAAAGCTGGGCCTGGAGGTCGGCCCGGCCAACCTCGACGACTGGCGGGAAGTGGTCGATCGCATGGAGAACACCCGCCACGAGGTCACCGTTGCCATGGTTGGCAAGTACGTCAATCATGCAGATGCCTACAAGTCGCTGACCGAAGCCCTGGTGCACGGCGGCCTCCGTCACCGGATCAAGGTCAACATCAAGGCGGTTGATTCCGAGGACATCGAGGCGAATGGCCTGGCCGAGCTCGAGGGCGTTGATGCGATTCTCGTTCCTGGCGGGTTCGGTGCGCGCGGATTCGAGGGCAAGGTTGAGACCATTCGCCATGCGCGCGAAAACGGCATTCCCTACCTCGGCATCTGCTTTGGCATGCAGGCAGCGGTTGTCGAGTTCGCGCGCCACGTTTGCCAGCTCGAACAGGCCAACAGCACCGAAATCAATTCGGAAACCCCGGACCCGGTCATTGGCCTCATCACCGAATGGCTGGACCGGAGCGGCAAGGTAGAAACGCGCGATGAAGCGTCCGATCTCGGTGGCACCATGCGGCTCGGCGAACAGCGCTGCCGCCTGGCCCCGGACTCCCTGGTGCGCAAAACCTACGGTGAGGACATCATTACCGAGCGTCACCGGCATCGCTACGAGTTCAACAATCACTACCGTGAGGTCCTGCGTCAGCACGGTATGGTGCTTTCCGGATTGTCCATGGACGAAACGCTGGTCGAGATCGTCGAGCTGCCAGACCATCCCTGGTTCATCGGCTGCCAGTTCCATCCGGAGTTCACTTCCTCGCCCCGCGACGGACATCCGCTGTTCACCGGCTTCATCGAAGCGGCCCTCGCCCACCAACAGGGTGAGGTTCCGGCTGGCGTGGCTTCGCTGTGAATCTCTGCGGCTTCGAGGTCGGTCTCGACCGGCCCCTGTTCCTGATTTCCGGCCCTTGCGTTGTGGAGTCAGAGCAGCTGGCGATCGATACGGCGGGTGCGCTCAAGGCCATCACTGACGAGCTGGATATTCCCTTCATCTACAAGTCTTCCTTCGACAAGGCCAACCGGACCTCGCACCAGAGCTTTCGTGGCCTCGGAGTCGATGAGGGTCTGCGCATCCTGGCGGAGGTCAAGCGCCAGGTGGGCGTTCCCGTGCTGACCGATGTTCACGAGGACACGGACATGGCAGCGGTCGCCGAGGTGGCGGATGTGCTGCAGACGCCAGCTTTCCTCTGCCGTCAGACCAATTTCATCACACGCGTCGCCCGGGCCGGGCGGCCCGTGAACATCAAGAAAGGCCAGTTCCTGGCGCCCTGGGACATGAAGAACGTGATCGAGAAAGCCCGCGCTGCCGGCAACGACCAGATCATGGCCTGCGAACGCGGCGCGTCCTTTGGCTACGGTAACCTGGTGTCGGATATGCGCGCGCTGGCCATCATGCGTGAGGCCGACTGTCCGGTCGTGTTCGACGCGACGCACTCCGTGCAGTTGCCCGGCGGGCAAGGCACCAGCTCCGGGGGGCAGCGGGAGTTCGTGCCCGTGCTGGCGCGAGCAGCCGTTGCCGTTGGCGTGTCCGGTCTGTTCATGGAGTCCCACCCGGACCCGGAGAACGCGCTGTCCGACGGCCCCAACGCCTGGCCGCTGCCACTGATGCGTGAGCTGTTGGAAACGCTAAGGACCCTTGATGAGACGGCCAAGGGCACGGAATTTCTGGAAAACCGGTTCTGAGTCAGCCGGCCTTACACTCTTCAGCCATCGACTGAACTTCGAGGACACCCATGACCCACATCGCATCTGTACACGCCCGGGAAATCATCGATTCGCGCGGCAATCCGACCCTCGAGGCGGAGGTCGAACTGGTTTCTGGCGGTTTCGGACGTGCACTCGTGCCGTCCGGCGCCTCGACCGGGGCGCGGGAAGCCATCGAACTTCGAGATGGTGACGCTGCCCGCTACGGCGGCAAGGGCGTGCTCAAGGCCGTCGCCAACGTCAATGGACCCATTGCCGACGCGGTACGAGGCCTGGATGCCCGGGATCAGGCTGGCCTTGATCAGGCCATGATCGAGCTGGATGGCACGCCGAACAAGGCAAACCTGGGTGCGAATGCGCTGCTGGGTGTATCCCTGGCAGCGGCACGGGCCATCGCAGACCATGAGGGCGAACCGTTGTGGGTGAGCCTGGCGGAAACCGACGCCCTCAAGATGCCGGTGCCGATGATGAACATCATCAACGGCGGCGCCCATGCCGACAACAGCGTCGATATGCAGGAATTCATGGTTTTGCCCGTGGGCCTACCCAGTTTTTCAGAAGCCCTGCGCTGCGGCGCCGAGGTGTTTCAGTCCCTGGCGAGGGTGCTTAAGGGCAGGGGGCTCAGCACCGCTGTCGGTGACGAAGGTGGCTTCGCGCCGGATCTGCCTTCGAACGAATCCGCCGTCGAAGTGATTCTCGAGGCCATCGACAAGGCCGGCTACACGGTCGGTGAGCAGGTGTACCTCGGTCTCGATGTGGCCTCCACCGAGTTCTACGAGGACGGGCGTTACCACTTCGCTTCGGAAAATCGCTCTTTCAGCAGCCAGGAGTTTGCTGAATACCTCGATGGCTGGGTCAGCCAGTATCCGATCATTACCGTGGAAGACGGGATGGCCGAGGATGACTGGGACGGCTGGGCGGTCCATTCCCGACTCACGGGCAGTCGATGCCAGCTCGTCGGCGACGATCTTTTCGTCACCAACACGGGCATCTTCGCCCAGGGGATTGAACGCTCCATCGCCAATGCGATTCTGATCAAGTTCAACCAGATCGGTACCCTGACGGAGACCCTGAACGCCATTCGCATGGCGGCCGCCTCGAACTACGGGGCCGTGATTTCCCACCGCTCGGGCGAAACCGAAGACAGCACGATCGCTGATCTGGCCGTGGCAACCACGGCAACGCAGATCAAGACGGGTTCGCTGTCCCGCTCCGACCGGATCGCGAAGTACAACCAGCTCTTGCGCATCGAGGAGGCCCTCGGCAATCGCGCGGTGTACGCTGGCCGGGACGCCTTCGCCAACGTGCCGGGGCTGGCAGTCTGAGCCTGCCGCAACAACGCTGAGCTGCAGGAGGCCGGAGCCGCCAATGCGTATCCTGATCGCCGCTCTGCTGCTGCTGCTCGTGACCCTGCAGTTCAAACTGTGGTTTGGTGACGGTGGGGTCAGCGACATCTCGGCACTGGAACAGCGAGTCGCGGCCCAGGAAGCGGAAAACCAAATGCTCGAGGATCGCAATGACGCATTGCGTGCCGAGGTTGAAGATCTGCGTGAGCGTCTCGACGCCGTCGAAGAGCGGGCACGCAGTGAGCTCGGGCTGATTCGCGAAGGCGAAGATTTCTACCAGGTCGTCCCTGGCCAGGGGGAGCCGGAACGCAAGCCGGACGGCTCTGGCTAAGCGCCCATGTCCGATCCCCGGATACATGTGATTATCCCCGCGGCCGGGTCCGGTCAGCGCATGGGTGCGAGCGAAGGCCTGCCCAAGCAGTACCGGCTGCTTCTCGGACGTCCCATGTTGCAGTGGTCCCTCGAGCGCGCCTGTGCCGACCCGCGTGTGTCTGCGGCGACCGTCGCCATCGCGTCCGATGATCAGCACTTCGCAGCCTTGTCCTTTGCTGTTACCTGCCCCGTCGACGCGGTAGAAGGGGGTCGTTCCCGTGCGGTCTCCGTGTTGCATGCCGTCCGTCATGCGCAGCGGCAAGCGGGTGCCGACTGGGTACTCGTTCACGACGCGGCCCGGCCGTGCCTGGCCCGGCGAGACCTTACGCAACTCCTCGACGAAGGGCTGGTGCATCCGCACGGTGCGTTGCTGGCACAGCCGGTAAGCGACACGCTCAAACGTGCCGGCGATGACGGACCCTTTGTCGCCAGAACGGTCAAGCGGGACAGTCTTTGGTCCGCGCAGACGCCGCAGCTGTTTCCCGCGGCGGCCCTCGCCGATGCGCTGGATGGCTTGCTTGCCGCGGGCACGGCGCCGACGGACGAGGCCGGCGCCATGGAAGCGCTGGGTTGGCATCCCCGCCTCGTTCAGGGTTCACCGACCAACCTCAAGGTGACCTTCCCCGGTGACGCGCTGCTCGCCGAGGCGGTACTCAGCGGGTTAGGCTTCCAACCATGAATCCGCGCATCCGCATCGGCCAGGGCTATGACGTTCATGCCTTCACTGAGGGCGATTACCTTGTTCTTGGTGGTGTCCGCATTCCCCATGAACGGGGCCTCGCGGCCCATTCTGACGGGGATGTGCTCCTGCATGCGCTCTGTGATGCCTTGCTCGGCGCCCTTGCGCTTGGCGATATCGGTCACCACTTTCCTCCGACCGACACGCGCTGGGCAGACGCGGACAGCCGGGACTTGCTGCGGGCCGTTCATGCGCTGGTTCGGGAGAAGGGATATCGGGTCGGCAATGTCGACGGCACGGTGATCTGTGAGCGCCCCAGGATGGCCCCCTACGTGGAAACCATGCGAATGAATATTGCTGCCGATCTGGCGATCGATTTCAGCCAGGCTTCCGTGAAGGCGACGACGACGGAACGCCTGGGCTTTTGTGGCCGGGGCGAAGGTATCGCCGCGCTCGCCGTGGTCAGCGTCGAACGCGCAGAGGACCTGCACACAGCGCCATGAGCCCCTATCGAATCAAGGGCACCGCGGGTGCGCTGCTGAACCAGTCGTTCCCGCTTGCGGGAGAGCTGCGCCTGGGCACGGGTCCTGACTTCGACGTCACGGTTGAGCCCGAGCGCGATCAGGCAGCTGAGGGCGACCTGCTGGCCGTACTTCGCGTGCTTGATGATGGCGCCGTTCAGCTCGAAGCGACGCGCGCGGGTGCTGTGGCGGTGAACGGGGACGATGTCACGATGCTCCAGCTGGCCGGCGGCGACGAACTGCGCGTGGGTCGCAGCCGTTTTATTCTGCAGGCGCCCGGCCTGCGTCCCGAGCGAGTACTCACCGACGAAGCAACCCGTGCCCGAAGCGCTCAGTGGCCCTGGTGGTTGGCGGCGGCCATGCTGCTTGGGGCTGGGGCCGGTGTGGCCTGGTGGCAGGGCTGGCTGCCCTTCGGGAGTTTATAGATCAGCGGAGTTTTGCCAGCCGCCACTGCGTCGACAGGAGCCCCATGACGATGCTGTCACGATACTCGTCACCCATGAGCCAGCGCTCGCGCAGGAGCCCTTCCTGCTGAAAGCCGAATTTCCGCAAGAGCGCCAGGCTCGCAGCGTTGTCAGGATCGATGTCCGCTTCCACGCGATGGAGTTCATAGCGATTGAAAACGGCTTCCAACATGGCCGCCAACACTTCCGTGCCGTAGCCCTTGCCCCAGAACTGGCGGTTGATGACGTAGCCCACTTCGGCCCTGCGATTCAGCCGGTCGATGGTGAACAGGCTGAACTTGCCAATGACCCGACCGGTCTGCGGCAGCACGATGGCCCAGAAGGCGGCGGTCCCGCCACGTTGCAGCGCGAGGTCTTCGGCCACCATGCGCGCCGATGCCTCGAGCCCGTCAATGGGTCGCGAGGACCAGTACTTCATGGTCTTCGGGTCTGAGTAGATGGCGTACATGCCGGGTGCGTCGCGGGCTTCGAGCGGCCGCAGCAGCAGCCTCCGCGTGGGAATGTCAAAGGGCTTCAGGGCCCCTTCGAGGTCTTTCGCAGCTTCCATGTTGGCGTGCCTTCCCTGTCGATCAGTTGGTTGGTTTCCAGAAACCGCCGCGCGTCGTCCGCATCCCCATCGAACCAGCGCTGCGTGGAGCCCAGCCGAAACGTGTAGCCCCAAGCGTCCATGTCCGCCATCATCCGCTCCCTGCCGAAGCCGTCGAGCTGATCGGCCAGGATGATCTGCAGAAAACAGACGCCGTTTTCTTCTTCATAGTCTCCCCCGGCGTCCGTGTCCAGCCCCAAGCGCCGTTCGGAAGTCATGCAAACGTAGTGGCAGGCCTCGTGCATGACCGAGTGGATGGGCGTATCGGGGCGGGCAATCAGCCGATTGCCCTGCAGTCCGGCTTCCTCGTCGCCCCAGTAACTGCCTGGAATAGCGGTCCCATCCGTGAGCAACTCAAGCGCCAGGCCGTAACGGTGCAGGAGTGCGGCAACGAGGCCGATATCGAAATCGGACAGTCGGATCACGTTGCTGCTGCAGTTGGCATGTGCCATAGGAGACATGTGGTGGTGGCCATCGGCGCGCTATTATGCAGGCAACGTTGCCGCCGAAACATGCCTGGCTCTGTGAACCTGACCCCGAGACGCCAAAGACCCTACGAACTGCTGCGTTACGCCGGCATGTTTACCTGGTTCTGTGCAGGTCTTCCGCTGCTTATTCCCGGTTTGTTCATGACCGGATCTCTGCCGCTTGAAACCTACCTGGCCTGGTGGGTGTTTCAGCTGGTCTATGGGGTCGCTTACTGGAACTATCTGAGGGTTCGGCCGGGTACGAGAAGCCTGGCCTGGCGCCTGGGGTACCTCTCGGTCATGACCGGGTGTGCGCTCGGCACCAGCTGGGTCTCGCAGTTGCCCATCGGCGGCATTCTGCTCCTGCCGATTGCCGGCCTGCTTCCATGGATGATTGCCGTCCTGCCTGCCTCTGCCTGGCTCGTGGCACAGACCGTGGCCTTCGGCCTGGTGTTCTGGCTGCGCTCGACGCTCCCCGAGGCGGACGTGGTCATCAATACGGGTCTGTTCCTTGTGATTGCCCTGTTTATTTTCATTGGATCTTTTGCCGCTGTGCGCGAAGATCGCGCCCGCGCAGAGCTGCGTCGTCTCAATCATGAGCTGAGGGCTACCCAGGCGCTGCTGGCACAAAACACGCGGATCGCCGAACGGGTCAGAATTGCCCGGGAATTACACGACCTGGTCGGGCATCATCTCACTGCGCTGACGCTCAACCTTGAGGTCGTGACACACCTGGTTGAGGGCAAATCGCTGGAGCATGTGCAGCAGGCCCATTCGCTGGCCAAGCTGCTGCTCGCGGACGTGCGCGAGGTGGTCAGCGATATGCGCCAGGATGACCAGGTCGATCTCGCCGAGGCCTTGCAGGCGCTCACGGTGGGTGTACCGGTTCCGGCCATCCACCTGGACCTGCCTGAGGACCATTTGCTCGTGGACGCGGATCGGGCCCAGGTGTTGCTGCGCAGCGCGCAGGAGATCATTACCAACAGCGTTCGCCACGCAAGGGCGAAAAATCTGTGGATTCGCGTCTCCTCCGCCCAGGATGGTCTCGCCATGAGCGCCCGGGACGATGGACGTGGCGTGAAGCAGGTCCAGTCCGGCAACGGCCTGCTGGGGATGTCCGAGCGGTTGGTTGCCCTCGGCGGTAAACTGGAAATCGAGTCGGCCCGGGGCGCCGGCTTCACTTTGCACCTGTGGATGCCCCTGGAGGGATAAGAACCATGATCAAGGTCATGCTGGTGGACGACCAGAACCTCGTGCGCAAGGGCGTACGCAGCCTGCTGGAGCTGTCCGAGGAAATCGATGTGATTGCTGAGGCCCCCGACGGCGCCGAGGCCGTGCGCATGATGTCGGAAGTGAACCCCGACGTAGTGCTCCTCGACATGCGCATGCCCGGCATGAACGGTGTGGAAGTGCTGCGGCAGCTAAAGGAAAACGGGGAATTGCCGCCGACCATCATCCTCACCACCTTCGACGACGATGACCTGGTGCTCGCCGGCATCCGCAACGGCGCCAAGGGTTACCTGCTTAAGGACGTGGCCCTCGAGGAGCTCGTGGGTGCCATCAAGACCGTCGCCGACGGTGGCTCGATCGTGAAGCCCGCGGTCACCGAGCGCCTGCTCAAAGGCCTCGAAAACCACGAAACCGATTTTTCGGCGCTGGACCGCCCAGACCCGCTCACGGAGCGCGAAACCGAAATCCTCCGACTCATGGCCGGCGGCTACTCCAACAAGGAAATCGCCAGCTCACTGGGCGTGGCAGAAGGCACGGTCAAAAATCACGTATCAAACATTCTCTCCAAGCTCGGCGTCCGGGACCGGACCCGCGCGGTGCTCAAGGCCTTCGAACTGGGCTTCGTCTGAAGCTGGATGGTTCGGGGGAAGGTCCAGGCTCAGGTCCCTTTTCAAAACCCGCCGTGAACCCTTCCCTGGGGGCTTGGGCTCGGCGTCCTGCCTCGCACAGTTTTGAAAAGGGACCTGAACCTGGACCCCGACGCATTCAGTTGGCTGGTGGGAAACTGCGGCCCCTCAGTGCTGACCAGCGTCGAGTGTCACGAATTTCCCGAAGTCTCGTCTGGTACGAAAGGTTCATGGGCCTGTCTGTTCTGATTCGATGGCCTGCTCGTCCTCTACCCGTCGCCGTTGCTCTGCGAGTCCTGGGATTGCCGAACCGAGGGAAATCGAGTCGAGCAGGCGGTTTTCGCATCGGGTCAACAGCGACCCGCCCAGTGCCCATGCGCTGGCCGCCACGCAGTGGTTGTAGCGGTTGTGTTGGATCAAACCCCAGGCGACGATTTCCTGGTATTCAGCGGCGCGCTCTATCTCACCGGCTTCGAATCGGGCGCGGAGCACGTTCAGAT
>JBCDHO010000037.1:0-12512 GCA_038749855.1 Pseudomonadota bacterium | reverse complement strand
GTCCGGTTCACATTACCTCCAATTCCCTGGCCATCAAGTTTGATGCGCTCCTCGAACTCGTCCGGGAAGCCCGTGGTCGTTATTCTGAGGGTCGCTGATTCAGGGGCGCGTCGCTGGCGCGTTCCTTAACCCACCGGCGCCACGAACCCGGCTTTTCCGGTCGGATCTTCGGAGATGACATGACACAAGACACTTCAGACAAGGACGGCGACGACCCCCACAAGGCGGTTCATCTCTCCCCGTTCGCCACCGCCTTCTTCATCGGTTTTCTCATCGGCATCGTGATTTTCAGCGTGTCGGTCAATTCCTGGGGCTGGTTTACGTTAATTCCGCTCTACATGGCCTATAAATTGATAAAGGCGAAGTAAGGGTCCTGCGAAAACGCGAACCAGAGGCGGCGGAATCATGTCCAGCAATCCCATCGTTCATTTTGAGATCGGCGGCAGCAACGTTGCGGAAACGCAGCAGTTTCTCCAGGACCTGTTCGGCTGGGGCTTCGAGGATTCGGCATCGGGGCCAAGCGTCCATTTCGGCATGCCGGACGGCCTGTCAGCGCACCTGACCAACCTGGGCGAGGAGTGGGGCCCCTACATCCTGTTCTATGTTCAGGTTGAGGACATCGACGCCATGGCCCAGCGGACCGGCGACCTGGGCGGCAAGGTGCTCGTCGGGCCCGTGACGCTCGAAGGGCAGGGGCGCTTCGCCTGGATCAGCCTGCCGGAAGGGCAGCTGATGGGGCTCTGGGAGACCGCCTGAGCACCCGTTCCGGGTCGTAAACACTCACGCGCAGCAGCAACGCCGCCCAGGCGCAAACGCAAGACCAATTGAACGCAGGAGCCACATCATGAAGATTCATTACCTGGAAATTGTTACGCCGGAGGTGGACGCGGTCTGTGAATCCGTTGCCGCCGGGCAAGGGGTGTCCTTCGGCGAGGCCGATCCGGCCCTGGGCGGGGCCCGAACGGCGCCGATGGAAGGCGGTGGCATGGTGGGGGTGCGCGCCCCCCTGCGGGAAGACGAGCATCCAGTGGTCCGCTCCTATGTGCTGGTGGACGACATCCAGGCCGCAGTGGATGCAGCGGCGGAAGCCGGCGCCCAGGTGGCCCTGCCACCCATGCCGTTGGGCGATCATGGCACCTGCGCCATCGTGATCCAGGGTGGTATCGACGTCGGTTTCTGGCAGCGGTAGCTGTACGAAAGCGTGAAGAAATCCATTCTGTACCGATGGTTTGGTCTCGGCGCGGTTCCAAAGTCGGTCCGCCCGACGCTAGAGAGTGAGGGCATCGTGGTGCTCGACGAGGGTATGAGCGGGCGCCTGGTGATGAAGGACGTCGATGGCCCCGCCAAGCGCTACCGCCAACGCACCGAGCGCTTTCTGGGCAGCCTCGTGGTGACGCAGCAGCGGATTCTTTGCCACACCTTTCGTAAGCGCCAGCTGAGCATAGCGGCGGGTGACGAACGCCTGCGCCAGCTTTTTGTGGACCTTCTCGCGCAGAATCGCCTGTCACTCTCGTTCGAGTCCGGCAACTTTCGCCAGGGGTGGCGTGGCGTGATGACCTTTGAATTCAGCACGGACCAGGCGCCGCGGTTTCTCGATGCCCTGCGCTCGGCGGGGGTGCAGCAGGGTACAGCGTAAGTGAGGCAATGGAGATCCGCCTGATCAAACCCGATCCCGCCTTTGAACCGTCCTACCGCGCCTACATCGAGGAGCTCGGGGACGAAGAGCGCTATCCCTTTCCCATGGATTTCGACCATGAGGACTTTCCGGCGCTGCTCAAGCGGCTCGAAGACAACGCTGCGGGCCGCCGGTTACCGGACGGTTTCGTGGCCTCAACCACCTATTGGCTGGTCAGCGGTGATGAGCTACTGGGCGCTTCAAATCTCCGCCATGAGCTGCCGGACAGCCTGCGCGATTACGGCGGGCACATCGGCCTGGGCATCCGGCCCAGCCAGCGGGGCAAGGGGCTGGGCATCGAGCTCATGGCCCGGACCATTCGCGAAGCACGGCGCAGGGGCATCGACGCGGTGCACATCCATTGCTACAAGGGCAACGAGGCATCCGCGAGGATGATCCGCGCCTGCGGAGGACGGCTGGCTTCGGAAGCGCCGGCGCCCGACGGGGCCGAGGTGCTTCAACGCTATATCGTGGATCCGGCGTGACGCCTGCCCAGGCAAAGTGCGTGCGTGGCAGGAATCACATGCGTGGCATGAATTACGTGCGTTACGCGAGTCACGCGCGGTGAACGAGGAACGGGTCTTGAACGCCTTGAACGCCTTGGACGACACGGAGGCGCTTCTCGAGCGCCGCGAGCGGCTGCTGGGTAAGGCCTACCGCCTGTTCTATGACCGGCCCGTGCACATCGTTTCCGGCGAGGGCGCCTGGCTGACCGGCGCCGATGGCCAGCGCTATCTCGATAGCTACAACAACGTGCCGCACGTGGGGCACTGCCATCCGAGGGTGGTTGAGGCCATCAGCCGCCAGGCCGCGACGCTGAACACGCACACGCGCTATCTGCACGAGGCGGTGCTCGACTACGCGGAGCTTTTGCTGGCGCGCTTCCCGGCCGCCTTCGACATCGCCATGTTTTCCTGCACGGGCTCCGAGGCCAATGAGTTGGCGCTGCGCATCGCGCGGGCGGCGTCCGGGGGCTCAGGCGTCATTGCCGTTTACGACGCCTATCACGGGAACTCCCAGGCCACTGCGGAGCTTTCCTGCGGCGTCGGCGGCGCGCACGCTGACCACCTGGCCTTTGTGCCCTGTCCGGACCCCTATCGCGGGGAACACCGGGGCGACGATGCGGGTGAGCGCTTCGCCAAGGCGGTGGAGGGCGCGATCGCGACACTACAGGAGCGCGGCCACCCGCCCGCCGCGTTCATCATCGACACGATTCTTTCCAGCAACGGCCTGCCGAACATTCCGTCGGACTGGTTGGGACACGTGGTGCCGCGAATTCGCGCGGCCGGTGGCCTGTTCATTGCTGACGAGGTGCAGCCGGGCTTTGGGCGCATGGGCGATGCGTTCTGGGGCTGGGAACGGCTCGGCGTTCAACCGGACATCGTTACCATGGGCAAGCCCATGGCCAATGGGCACCCGGTTTCAGCCGTCGTGACCAGCGCCGAGGTGCTGGACGCCTTCCAGCAGCAGTCGGGCTACTTCAACACCTTTGGCGGCAACCCGGTCTCCTGCGCCGCGGCGCGGGCGGTGCTGGAGGTCATCGAGGAAGAGGGGCTGCAGCAGCATGCGCTGGCGGTGGGCGCTTACCTGCGCCGTGGCCTGCGGGCGCTGCAGGACCGCTACCCGCTGATCGGTGAGGTGCGTGGCAGCGGTCTGTTCAACGCCGTGGATCTCGTTGAAGACCGTGAGACCCGCGCGCCGGACCGCGACGCGGCAACGCGCGTGGTCAACGGGCTTCGCGACCGCAGGGTGCTCATCGGCGCTTCCGGACCCCACGGCAACGTCCTGAAGCTGCGTTCGCCGCTGGTGTTTGGGCGGTCAGAAGCGGATTTTCTGCTGGAGCGGCTCGATACGGTATTGGCTGAGTTGGCAGGAAGTGGCCAGACATAAGAGGGGTGTCAGAACCCTACTGTTGATCGACCCGGCACCCGCGATAAGCACCGCAGTTGCGCGTTACGATTCCTGGGTTGACGCCATTCGCCACGCCGGTCCATATTGACCGCCTCGCACGCTGTGCATGCCCGACGGGGAGACCCCCATGAAACGTTTGTTTCCACCAAAGTTCGCCCTGGCCCTGGCCCTGGGCCTTGCGCTCACCTCGCCGCTGGCCCTGGCCCAGGATGACGATGACAGCACGACCTCGTCCGATGACTGGATGTTCAGCGGCAGTGTCTACGGCTGGTTCCCGGACATCGGGGGGCGCACGAACTTCAGCGAAGGTCCCGGCGGCGGTTCCATCGATGTTCCCGTCAGCGACATCCTCGATAACCTGGAGTTTACGTTCCAGGGCTCCTTCATGGCCCGCAAGGGCCGCTGGGGCGTCTTTGCCGACCTGATTTACCTAGACCTGAGCAACACGCAGGCTCTGGATGAAGACGAGCCCAGGATCGGGGATGTCGATCTGCCCATTGGCGTAACCGGCACGGTTGGCATCGACATGACCAGCTGGATTGTCACCACGGCGGCGACCTATCGACTGGGTGACGACGGTGAGGGCCGGCGGGTCTTTGACCTGCTCGCGGGCGCCCGCTACATGGACATCGACCAGACCCTGGAGCTGAGCCTGGAAGGCGACCTTGGCATGCTGCCCATTCCCGGGCCCCAGAGCAGCACGAACGTCTCCGAGGGCGTGTTCGACTTCATCATCGGCATGCGTGGACGCATTGCCTACACCGATGACGGTTCCTGGTTCACGCCCTACTACTTTGACGTCGGTACGGGCGATTCGGACATCACCTGGCAGGGCATGGTCGGCGTCGGCTACGAGTTCGGCTGGGGCGACGTCGTGCTGGCCTACCGCATCCTCGACTACGACATGCCCTCCGATAAGCCGATCGATACGCTGGATTACAGCGGCCCGGCGCTCGGGGCCGTGTTTCACTGGTAGGCCGGCTATGGAGCTTGGCACATCCACACCGATACTGCGTATTTTCGACGAGCGCAAGGCACGCGACTTTTATCTGGAATACCTCGGTTTCAAAGTGGACTTCGAGCACCGCTTTGACGAGGATGCCCCGATGTACCTCGGCATTTCCCGCGGCGACTGCACCTTGCACCTGACGGAGCACCATGGTGACTGCACGCCGGGATCGTCCGTCCGGATTGAGACCGAGGGGCTCGATGATTATCTGGCGGAGCTACGTTCCCGCGACTACCGCTTTCTGAGACCAGGCATCGAGACCATGCCCTGGGGCACGCGGGACATGGCGTTGGTGGATCCTTTTGGAAATCGCTTGATATTTACCGATTCCTCAAGCAGCTAGGGCGCACTGCTTCGGGCTATCCTCGAAGGCGCGCGGGCGACGCGCCTTCGAGTTCAGCTCGGAGCTTGATGAGGACGGGCTAGAACAAGCCTGGCGAGTTTTCATTCGACTTCATGTGGATCAGCATGTAGGTCGCCATTCCTAAGCCAAAGCTCCAGCCTTTGCCTGCGACCGGGCCTCCTCGCACACCATGGCTGCGGTAATCCTCACCGTCAAAGGGATCCTGGTAGGTCACAACCGGCGACCAGGACAGTGAGCCACTTAGACCAGCGCCCACCGGCGCGCCCACCGCCCCCGCGGCCGCTGATTGAAAGGAAAACTTGTTGGAGGCATAAACGCCGAAAGAGAGCGATGCGGTAATGAACGGGCCCTCATAATCCAAAGGCGTTGGCGTATGAGATATCTGGCTTCCGATACTCAGGGTTGGTGCCTGAAGGGAGACGGCCAGGTCCGAGGGTGTGCCAATGCGCGAGCCGAACCAAGCGTAGGCTGCGGAGGAGTCATTGAATTGAAGGAATTCCAGCCCACCACCGATGGAGAAGATGCCCGCATTCAGGTTGACCGTAGGGAAGAAGGCCACGCCGACGCCCGGGCCGCCTCGACTGGTTTCAAAGATCGATGCGGACGCAAATTTCGCATCATCCCGTTCGAGGAAATAGTGATAGATTTCTGCCAGGCCACCCACGCTGCTGAAGATGCGCGAGAGGCCGTCTCGATAGGCCGTGTAGCCAACGACCGCGACGATATTGGCAATCGCGATGCTTTGGACCACACCAACAAAGCTCAGCTGGCCGGATAGATCGATGCGGTTCAGCGGGTCGTTCAGGCTGTAGCTGAAGCGGTTGATCGTGCGGTGATCCATGGGGTTGATGCCGGCGCTATCCCGGCTCACGAAGCGCTCCATGTCCGGCGCGTACCAGCGGCTCCGGAGATAGATCAGGCCACTTTCGGCATCATGGAAACCGCCCGTGTAGCCCACCGGTGAGGCCTGCCCGGAAGCCGGTGCGCCCCAGGCGTTGTAGTCGAGCTGCTCCAGCACCGTACCGTCAGCCCGGATGCGGGCGCGCAGCGAGCCCTGCCGGTCCCGCAGGTGGTGCACCCAGTCGCCGGATGGTGTCCGTTCTGCCACGGGCATCAGGTCGTCATAGAGATAGCGCGTGGGCTGCGTCTCCAGCGAAGAGCGATGCTCGACGAGCACGGGGAACAAGGCGTTGCGGTCCCAGGTAAAGGTTTCCGTTACCGTGCCTGTGCGCCGCACTTCCAGAAGCCCGTCGAAGGCGTACTCGTACTCGATCTCGACCGGATTGGCGCCGCTGCGCCGATAGGCCACCAGGCGATGCTGGCTGTCCCACTCGTACCGTTCGACCTGGTCGCCGCGCCTGCGTGAACGCAAGTTGCCATTGGCATCCCAGCTGAGTGTGCTTTCGCCGTCATCGAGCAGGAAGTCGTTTTCATTGACCACATAGTCCTGGCGCGCACCGTCTCGAACCCGGGCGGCGACGTTGCCGTCCGCGTCGTACTCGTAGCTGGTGGTTTCGGCATTGGCTCCGCCGGCGCTGTTCACCGTGAGCAGGCGGCCCAGCGCGTCATAGCTCCAGCTGGCGGACTTTCCGCTGAGCTCGGTGGCGCTGTCGAGCCGGCCTGCGCTGTCGTAGCCATAGCCAAAGGCAAACTGCGATTGATCCGCCGCGTCCAGGTAATTGACCGTCAGCACGCGGCCGACCTCGTCAAAGGTTCGCTCAATGCGGGCACCATCGGCGAAACTGATGGCCGTCGGTCGGCCGCCCGCGTCGCGCTCAAACTCCACGCGCTCGCCATCGAGTGTCGCCGAAGTCTTAAGCCCTCGGTTGTCGTACTCGAAGTCGACCTGGCTGCTGCTGTGGGTCTCGAAACCAGCCGGTTGGCCATTGTCGTCGAATTCCGTTTCGATCCACTCGTCGGTCGGGTTTTCATAGCGGGTCAGCCGGCCAATCGTGTCGTGGCTGAGCGAAAACTCGCCGCGTTCGTTGGTCAGTCGTTCAAGGCGCCCGAGGCTGTCGACTTCACGGACCGTGGTGCCTTCTGGTCGATCTATTTCGGTCATCGCCGAAACACCGTCGTAACGGTAGGTCGTCTGCTGGCCTGCAGCGTCCGTGCATTCGGTCTGGCGGCCGATCGTGTCGAACGCGCAGACCGCCTGCGAACCGTCAGGCCAGGTGACTGACACCGGGTTGCCCAGGTCGTCGTGGCCATAGCGCGTCACGCGGCCCGCCGGCGATTCCACCCGCGAGATGGTGCCAAACAAGTTGCTTTCGAAGCGCGCCGGTGTGTTCGCCGGCCCCGTGGTACGGGATACGTTTCCGGCCGCGTCGTATTCGTAGTCCCACAGGATCCCGAGCGCGTCCCGCTGGGAGGCCAGCCGCTCATCTTCCGTCCAGCTGCGTTCGTACTCTCGCCCATCGGCGGCGGTCATGGCGGCGATCATGCCGCGGTCGTCATAGCGGTAGCTGGCTGTGTGACCCAGCGGGTCCGTACTGGTGAGCGTTCTGCCGGCCTCATCGAAGGTCTGCGCCAGAACGGTTCCATCGGGCAAGGTGCGTTGCGTTGGACGGCCACCGGCATCGTAGCTTTGCGTGACTGGGCCGAGGCCAGGCTGTGTGAGCGCCTCGATCCGGCCCAGGGCATCAAAGTCGCTGGTTCGCGTGCCGAAGTCCGTCACCGTGGTTGAGCGGTTGAGGCCCCGAGCATCCCAATCCCGCTCGAGGGTCGCGCCGCTCGCCAGCACGGTTTCCGTATCCCGGCCGGAGGCGTCGTAGCGATAGAGCATGGGTGGTCCGGAGCTGTCGGAGCGACGCGTGATTCTGCCGGTGATGTCGCGTTCCAGACCGATGCTGTTGCCTTCCGGGTCTGTCGAGCCGGACAGTTCACCGGCTGCGTTGTATTCCGTGGTCATTGGCGATGACATCATGGGCGCGGTGATCGAGGTCATCTGTCCCCGTTCATTACGCCCGTAGTTGAAGGCGATGCTGGCGGTACCGTTCCCGCGGGGAACCAGATAGCGGCTTTCCATCACTTCACCCGACGCGTCAAAGTCGCGTTCGTTGATCTGGCCATGGGGATGGGTAATCTCCGTCACCCGGCCCTCGCTACTGCGCGCCATGCTCCAGCTGCGCCCGGCGCGATCCTGCATGCCGATGAGATCGCCCCGTTCGTCGTAGGACCAGGTCTCGCTGAAGCCCAGGCCATCGGTTTTTTGCACCAGGTTCCCCCGCGCGTCGTAGTCATAGTCAGTGGTTACACCGCTGGGGTCGGTGCGGCGGGTGACGCGGCCATTTTCGTCACGCTCAAAGCGCAAGGTGTGGCCCAGGGCGTTGGTTCTCTCAAGCACGTTGTCCAGGTCGTCGTAGACATAGGTCGTGGTCTCCCCAAGCGGGTTGGTCTCGCTAACGCGGCGATCTTCCTCGTCGAACACGTAGGACCAGGTGTTGCCGCCCGGATCGGTCCGGGAAACGGCATTGCCGCGCTCGTCATAGGTCGTCACGGTGATGCCTCCGGTCCGATCGGTCACCACGCTCTGGCGACCTGGGACGTCGAGGTCCAACTCGGAACGGTTACCCTGCGCATCGATGATGGCGGTCAGCCGCCCTTCGTCATCGTATTCATAGCGGGTGACCGGCCGGTTCACGGGGTCGATCACGTTGATCAGGTAGTGGCCAAACTGGTACTCGAACTCTGTAACCGCGCCCGTTTCGTCCGTGTGCCGGCGCAGATCCCCATTGCCGTCGTAGGCGTACTCGTGGGTTTTGCCGCCCGGATCGGTGATGCGGGTAATCCGCCCCTGCGCGTCTTTCTCAAAGACGATCGCCTCGCCGGAGGAGTGCTGGAGTCCGCTGTCGTCGAGCGTGATCCGATTGCCATTCAGGTCCTCGATGGACTTCACCCCGCCGGAGGCGCTCATGATGACCGTTGCGCCGAGGGGGTGGCGATACTCGAAGCGGTCCGGGGCGAAGGGCGCCAGGCTGAGGTCGTCCACGAGTCGGATCTCGCCCGGCTGGGCACCAAGGATGGACAGCTGGTTGTTGCCCAGGCTGCGCAGTGTGCCCACTGTGCCCGGACGTGCTTCCCAGCGCGCCGTCAGGGAGCCACTGGGGAAGGGAACGATCGGCGACACGAAGGGTGTCACCACAAGATCGAATTCTTCGACCGCGCCGTCCGGCAAGGTGACGCTCACCTTGTGCACGCCCGTCTCGACGAGCCCGAAGGAGATACCGGAGCGAACCACCTGCCAGCCCTGGTCTAGGTCGTCGCTGACGCGCAGCCGAAAGGATTGGATGTCGAGGCGCCAGCCGTGACCAAACAGGCCCTGGCTTCGGTCTAGCGAGTCATAGGCCCGTGTCAGGGTGAGCGGAATGCCGGAGAGTTCGATATCAAAGTCTGTGTAGGCGAGACCGAAGGCGCCAGCCTTAAAGTTGCCTTCCACCTGGACGACGATCTCGGTGGTCGTCGCATTGCCGCCCCGGTCGAACACGCTCAAGCGAAGCGTGTAAAGGTCGTTGATGAGCGTTGTCGGATCGAAAACGCCGAGCACACCGTCGGTCACCGGCGAGGTGCCGCTTGCGATGAGCACAAAGTCATCGGTGCCAGCGATTGCAGCCTCGAGGTCATAGCGGTAAAAGTGGTCATCCGTCGCCGTGCCCAGCACGTCGACGGGCCCGGTGATCACGGCGTCGGTCAGGGGCGCGGTGATGGCGGCGACGGGGAGACTGCTATCGTCATCAAGCTGCGCGACCACGGCGATCTGGGCGCTGCCGGAAACACCACCGAGGGACGCTGACACCGTATAGGCGCCGGCCGTCGCGGTTGAAAATGCGGGGCCGTCGCTCCAGGTGACCACGGCCGTGAGGTTCTGGCTTGTGCCGTTTTCAAAGAGGCCGATGGCGGTCAGATCAACGCGGTCGCCAGTCAGCACGGTGGACTCGCCGGGCAAAACCAGCAGCTCAGTCAGCACCAGGTTGCCATCAATCCCATCACAATCCTGGTCGACGCCATCCCCCTCGCTGTCGGCGGCACCCGGGAACACATCCTGGTTCCCGTCGTCGCAGTCCCCTTCGTTTTCCGTGAACCCGTCCGTGTCGTCGTCGATGTCTTCCGGCGCCGGGCCGAGGGAGATCACGAGGTCCACCGCGCCGCCGAACTCAATCACGGAGCCGGCGATCGGTGTCTGGGCGCTGACGGCCCCGGCGGGGATCGTCGGGTGCGTGGCGTCCTGCGTGCGGCCGAGCACCAGGTTGACGTCGCTCAGGGCGGTTTCAGCGTCGTCTTCGGGCAGGCCGACCAGATTTGGCACTTCCAGCGGTTCGCCGACGGTCAGCGTGAAGCTCTGGGCCTCGGCGAAGCCCATGCTGTCGGTGGCCAGGATGGACACGGGATACTCGCCGGTAGCGTCCGGCTGCCAGCGGAGCTGGCCCGTGCCGGCGTCCAGGGTCATCCCCGGCGGCGCCTGGGTGAGGCTGAGCGCGACCACGTCGCCGATGTCCGGGTCGAAGGTGCGGACGTCGTAGCGGTACTGGATGCCGACGTTGCTTAGCGTGCGCGGCTGCGTAATGAACTGTGGCGGGCTGCCGGGCGGCAGAATTTCGAAGCTCACCGTTGCCACGTTCGAATCCAGGGCACCGTCGTTGGCCTGGTAGGTGAACTGATCGATGCCACCGATCAGCGGGTCCGGCTCCGGCTTGACGATGTGCCAGCCGTTGAGGCCCGGCTGCAGCCAGTGTGGCACGGGGTTCGAGACCATGGTCTTGCCGTCCTCGCTGGCATAGCCCTCCATGAAGGCCCACTGGTTGCGGAAGGGCGTCGCGGCGGGCAGGGGCTTGGCGTCGGTGCCGCCCCAGATCTGGGTTCCGCCCGCGAGGCCGTTGGTGCCCGAGGTGATCAACTCGGCGTCACCGTCGCCGTCCACGTCGGCAATGGTGGGGAAGCTGGACCTGCTGGCGGACCACCAGGCGATCGGGGCCGTTTCGAGCACCGTGCCATCGCGACCATTAATGATGTGCAGGTAGGAAACGGGGTTTCTTGCGCTGCGGAATACCAGGTCGAAGGCCCCATCGCGGTTGGCGTCAAAGGCGATGATGCCTTCCCCGTTATCGAAGTCCGTGTCCAGCTGGCTGATGAACTGGTGGTTCCACAGCCGTGAGCCATCCGTGTCGTACACCTGGATAAAGTCGCTGGCACAGGGCAGGGACTCGGGCGTCTGGCAGACGATGTCGGCGTACTCCACCTCACCGTCTCCGTCGAAGTCCGCCACGGTGATAAAGCTCTGGGCAAAGTTGGTGGCGGGCCAGTCGATGCGCCACTTGCGGGTGCCGTCGTGCTCAAACAGGAAGTGCGCCATGCGATTGCGCGCAATGATCTCCGGGTAGGGGTCATCGTCAAAGTTGGCCACCGCGCTCATGAGCGTGCCGCCCTGGATGTTGTTCACGGGCTCGTCGGTGGAGAGTTCAAATTCCAGCTGCCCCTCGTGATCAAGTACGAAATCCTGAACGATTATTTCCAGCGTGCCGTCCAGATCGAGGTCGACGATCACCGGTATCCGGTAGGTCTGATCGACGGTGGATCGGTTGGGGCTCACGTACTCCCAGGCGATGCTGCCGTCTTCCGCGTTGTAGGTCACCACGCCGTTGAAGCCGCCGGAGTTGTTGATCGCCACCATGACGATTTCTGTGCTGCCGTCAGCGTCCAGGTCGGCGAAGGTGGGGCCGGCGGAGTACCAGGCGGCATTGGCCACCTGCGTGCTCATGAACACGGAGGTCTCGGAGCCGCCGTTGCCGGACCAGGCCAGCGTCCCGTCGTGGTGGATGGCGATCAGGTGTTCGCCGTCGCCGAAACCGCTCTCGGCCGCCGGTAAGCGGTCACGCGGCACGATGATTTCGAGGTCGTCGTCGCCATCGATATCGAGGAGACCGACCTGCGATGCGTAGCTGACGCCGCCGGACTGCTCCAGATTGATTATGAGCTGTTCCGAGCAGTCACTGGCGTTGAGAATCCAGAGCTCCGCCAGGAAGGTTAAGCCATCAATAAAGTTGACGCCGACCAGTTCGATATCGCCGTCATTGTCCACGTCGCCGGCGGCAAGGGTGGCATTGCCCTGCATGCTGGAACCGCTGCTCAAAGGCACATCACACTGAAGCGACAGTTCCACGGGCCGCTGGCGATCCGCGGTAACCAGGTTCCACCCGTTACGACCGGCCTGGAGCCAGTGGGGTACCGGCGGGTTCGGCGCCAGGGTCTTGCCGTCCCGGCTGCTGTAGGCCTCGCTGAAGGTCCACTGGTTCCGGAAGGCCGGCGCCGGAGGCATCGGGTTTGCCGTGGTGCCGGTCCAGACCGAGGTCGCGCCTTCAATGCCGCCCGTGTAGGAGGTAATCAGCTCTGCGTCGCCGTCCAGGTCCACGTCGGCAACAGACACGAAGCTGTGCTCTGTGGAGAAGAAGCTCGGCGCATCGATGGATTCGAGCACCTCGCCGTTGCGGCCGTCGATGATGAAAATGGCGGCGACGTCCGGGGTCTCGTTGCGGAACACGAGGTCCATGGCACCGTCC
>JBCDHO010000036.1:0-12586 GCA_038749855.1 Pseudomonadota bacterium | reverse complement strand
GGCCGGCACGCTCGGCGGCGGCCTTGCCGGTGTGCTCGGTGGCCTGCTCTACGGCCTGATCGCTGCGTCACAGTCGGTCGAAGCGGGTGCCGGCGCCCTGTCCGTGCTGCTCGTCGTGCTCTGCCTGACCGTGCTGATGGCGGTGATCGGTGGTGCCGGCGTTGGCCTCGGGATCGCGGCGGCGGCCTGGTTCTTTGGCAGCAGCTGGCTAGCGAGCACGGCGGGCGGTGCCCTGGGCGGGCTGTTGGTGGGCGCGGTCGTCAAGCTCCTGGGCATCGATGCCTTCAACCTGCTCTTCGGCCAGTCGCCCGGTGACATCACCGGCGCCGTCGAGGGCGTCATCCTGGGTGGGGCCGTTGGCCTGGGTGCCTGGCTGGCCGTCACCAGGGCGGGCCAGGTTTCAGGCGCGCGCATCGTCAGCGTCGCTGCCCTGGCCGGCGCCATGGCCGGCATGGCCATCGCACTGCTCAATGGCCGCCTGATGGTCGGCTCCCTGGACCTGCTGGCGCGCCAGTTTTCCGGCTCACGCCTGCGTCTGGACCCCTTTGGGCGCCTGTTCGGTGAGGAGGGTTTTGGTCAGATCACCCAGCTGGTAACCGGCGGGCTTGAGGGTGCGCTGTTTGCGGCGTGCATCGTTGGCGCCATCCTGCTTGCCGCCGCGCGTTCGCAGGCTCAGTCCGGCCGGACGATCCACTCCACGTCGTTATAGCGCGCCAGCGTCCGGCAGCGCTCGTAGCCGACCAGCACCTTGGCGCCGGAGGCCATAAAGCAGGAGCAGTCCTTGAAGGTCCCGGAGACCTCGCAGCTGAGCGTCTCCTCGAACAACCGCCGCTGCTCCGCGGTGGAGACCAGCTGCTGACCGGGTGGTCGCGGCGGGACCGTGGCCTGTTTGCCGCCCGGTAGCCCGGGCATCATCGGCTCGATCATGATCATGGGGCGGGACTCGGGGGCGGGCACGGGCACGCCTGCTGCAGCAGATGCCGCTGCGGATCCTGTTGCCACTGTCGAAGCGTCAGACGGAATCAGTGGGGCGGCAAACGCTGGCGCGGAGGCCGTCTCCGTCAGCGGCGTGGTGGGCTGTGGTGCGGGTACGGGTATGGGTGCGAGGGCCAGGGACGTTTCGTTTCGGCTTCGCGCCGTAGTTCCGGGTGCTTCTCCGGCGGCCTGATTCGCGTCGCGCACCGGGGTACCTTGCTCGCGATGGGTCCCTGATCGTGTCACGGCAGGCGAAACCGAGGACGGCTCAGCGCTGACCGTAAGCGCCGGCGTTGTCGCTTCTTTCCCCCAATCAAAGACGTTCAATCCACCCCAGACCACAACCCCCAGCAGCACCAGCGCCACCAGCCGCAGTCCATCCAGCACGCTTCGCCGATGGCGCTGAATTACCGCTACGCCCTCTCCCGATTCTCCGAAGCGCCGCCGCAGGTTGGCCCGGTGCGCCCGGTCCGTCTCCCGGCCTGGCTTAAGCCGCGCGGTCTCGATGGCGGCCTGGGCCGCATCGAGCTGCTCGGGGGTCAGCCGAATCCTTACCTCGCGATGAATCTCATCGACCAGGTCCACCACCTCGACCACGCCTCGCGGCATGCCGGTCTTGAAGGTCGCCTGCCCGGTCATGACCACCAGCGGTATGAACGCACTGCTATTGAGGCCCGTTACCGCCTCCAGCGCTTTGACGTGCGCGTAGTTTTGCCGCAGCGGGTTCTGGAAGATGGTCCGCTTGGCCTTCCCCAGGGTCTGGGTCCAGGTGCGGGCGCCGGCCTGGGCAAAGACCCAGCCGAAGAGGTGTTTGGTTTCGAGTACAAAAATGCCGAAGGGCGAGAGCACCACGTGGTCGATCTGCGTGGTGCCCGTGCGGCCGGGCAGCGTGACGTCGTGCAGGATGCGGTAGTTGTCCGGGTCGAGCCCGCGGCCCAGCGCCTTGCGGGTGCGGCGCTCGCCGGTCGCGCCCTTGACGCCGGGACTGCTGCCGATCACCCGGATGGCGATGATCACCAGTCCGAGCAAAACGGCAGCGACAATGATGGAGAAGTTACTGGTCATTCCCTTGGCCGAGCCTTCCTGAGTGCGCTGCTTTCAAGCGCTCATTACACCATAGCACCCGTCCCCGGGCCGTTGAGGCGCGGTTCCGGCGTTGCGGAAGTGCCTGGACGCCGGTCGCTCAAGAGCAGCTCGCGCAGGGCCTAACCGCGACGCTTCCGATGCTGAAGGAGGCAAACGGTGGCGATGGGCTTGGCCCAGTCGGGCATGGGATCCGCCAGTTGCACCAGGGCGCCATCCTGCATGCGCAGCAGGCGCTCCAGCGCGGGCTGGCCTTCGGCATCCAACGGCTGCGAGTTGTCGATCACATCCAGTCGCTTCAGCCCCGGCGCCAGCCGGCAGAGATTACTCATGGACCGCTTGATGCGCGCACGAATCAGGTCTTCAGGAATGTCGTGGCCGCCCCGGGCCACCCGTGCCGCTACACGTTCAATGTGCAACTCCGGGGTGGCCAGGCCGCAGTACCAGAGGCGCACGTCCAGGCCGAGCGCCATCGCATCGAGCAGCAGATTGGTGATCGTGCGGCCGCCCAGGGTGGTTTCGAAGTTGTAGTCTTCGTCCTCGCCGATGGCGTGGCTGAGGCGTGCAACCCCTTCGTGCCAGGCGGCGCTGTTGACCTCGCCCAGGGGCATCAGCGGAAACTCCTGCTGCAGCTGCCGGGCCATGTCATCGGGGTTGTACCAGCTCAGGCCGGCATCCGTCAGGGCGCTTCCCGGGATCGAGCTCTTGCCGGCGCCGATGACGCCGGCCAGCACATGAATCAATCGCTTGCCTCGTCGCTTCGCTCCGTGGTGCCCGGGCGGTGCGCGGCGTTCATTGTCGCAAGGTCACCGAACAGCACGTCGGAGGCGGCCTGGGCCGCGCCGGGCGCCTTCATCTCGGCCACCAGCGCATCGAATCGCTGGGTCAGCTGCTCGGTGAAGCTCGTGTCGGTGGCGTGGGGCTTGCTTGCGGTCACGGCCTGCACGAGGGCGTCGTAGCGGCGTTGGCTCATGGCCACCAGGGCTGGCTGCCCCTGCACGGTGACAGAGACGGCCTGATCGCTGTCCGCGAGGGCGCGGAGCACGGCATTGCTCCCGCGCGCCAGGCGGGTTGCCGTAATCGGCTCAAGCTCATCGGCAGGCTTGAGATCGCCAAAAATGGGGGTCTCAGACGGGTGGCGGTCGCGGGCCATGGTTGATTTCCTACTGCAACGCCGAGGTCCAGCCTAGCACGAAAATCACAATAATCACGACAATCGAGCCGGTAACCCTACCCTGCATCCGTGGGCTCGATCGGCATCGCCCCAATCCCCGCAGGATCCACGGGCTGGGTGCTGACCGTCGGTTCAATGCCGGCCTCTGCGAGCAGCGCCAGCAGCCGTCGCCCGTACTCGCGTAGCTCCTCGTAGCGGTAGTGCTGGTTGCGGTGCGCCACGAGCAGGTTGTGGTAGCGCTCGAATACGCCCCGGTCTTCGAAGATTGCCTCGAGATCGACTTCGAAGGGCTTTGACTCGATGCGTCCCGGGAACGGAAACAGCGGCAGGCTTTCTTCGCTGAGCGCATCGGCGGGGGTGACGCCTTCGGCCTCCAGCCGCTTCACCGTCAGTATTGGCACGCTCACGGCCGTGCCAAGGAAGCGCGCGGGCCGGTAGTAGGTTTCGTCGAAGCGCTCGATGTTGCGCACGGCCGCTTCCACATCCTCGAGGTACTCAATCACACCGCTGCGCAGCGGCGCCGACTGGAGCAGGTCGATGTTGCCTGAGTTCACCAGCGCCTCCGCCGTGCCCGTGATGGGCAGGTAGCGCGTGCTGCGGTGCGGGTTGATCAGGTCGTTCAGAAGCTCTGGCCGCTCGCGCAGGGCCGGATCCCAGAAGGCTTTGGTCACGTTCGCGGCGGAGACGGCCAGGCCGCGGATGCGGGCCGAAACCTCAACGAGCTCCTCCTCGCTGCGCGCCAGGTCGTTGGCCAACTGCTGCAGGTAGACGGTCTCCCGATCCCGGTCCTGGCGGTCGCTCCACCAGCCATCGATGGTGATGGCCACGAGCACCCCCATGACCACCACCACGAACTCGGACAGCAGCCAGGCAAAGCGCTTGGGGCCGGGGCCGGCGCGGATCGCGTCGAGGCGGCTGCTTGTCGTTTCCTGGTCTGTGTCAACACTCATCGCGAACCCATGCCGATGGCCCCTAGGCCGACATCTCCTCCAGCGCCATGCCGCGGGTCTCGCGCACGGCCTTGAGCACGAAGACCAGCGAGATCACCGCCGAGAGGGCGTAGAAGCCGTAGGCGCTGGTCAGCCCCGTGGTCGCCAGCAGGATCGGGAAGGTCATGGTGATGGCGAAGTTGGCAATCCATTGGGCAAAGCCGCTGACCGCCAGGCCCGAACCGCGCAGCGTGTTGGGGAACATCTCCCCCAGCAGCACCCACATCACCGGACCCCAGCTGAAATTAAAGAATGCCACGTAGGCCACTGCGGATACCAGCGCCACGGAACCGAGCGTCGGCGAAAGCGCGAGCCCTGTGTCGGTCACGGTCGCCTGGGAGAACACGGCGGCCATGGTGCCCAGCGTAAGCGCCATGCCGATGGAGCCGATAACCAGCAGCGGCTTGCGACCGATTCGGTCGATGAGCGCGATGGCGATGGACACGGCGATGATGCTGATGGAGCCCATAATCACATTCGTCAGCAGGCTGTCTTCTTCGGTGAAGCCCACGAACTCCCAGAGCACGGCACCGTAGTAGAAGATCACGTTGATGCCGACCAGCTGCTGGAATACCGCCAGGCCGATGCCGACCCAGACGATGCCGTGTAGCTTGCCGGTCTTGGCATCAACCAGGTCGCCGAGCCGAGGCTTGCCCTCGTGCATGAGCGAGTCACCGATATTGCTGAGCACGCCCCCGCTGCGGGCTTCGCCGTAGAGCCGGCGCAGCACCTCTTGCGCCTGGTCCTGCCGGCCCGCGGCGACCAGAAAGCGCGGGCTTTCGGGAATCAGAAACAGGGTCACCAGGAACACGGCTGCCGGCACCAGCTCGGCCCAGAACATCCAGCGCCAGGCCTCAAAGCCCCACCAGAATGCATTGGTGGACTCGCCGGCAGCACCTGCGATGAAGTAGTTGCTCAGGAAGGCCGCAGTCAGGCCGGAGATGATGGCCACCTGCTGGATCGATGACAGGCGTCCGCGCAGGTGCCGCGGTGCGATCTCACTGATGTAAGCCGGCGCCATAACGCTGGCGGCGCCCACGGCAAGGCCGCCAAGAATTCGGTAAACGACGAATTCAACGGTGCTGGTGGCAATGCCTGAGCCGAAGGCGCTGATCAGAAACAGCAAGGCGGAGACCATCAGCACCGTGCGCCGGCCGAAGCCGTCTGCGAGTCGCCCGGCGGCAAAGGCGCCGACGGCGCAGCCCAGCAGCATGGACGCCACGCTGAAGCCCGTGCCCACCGAGTCAGAGCCGAAGGCGGTCTGCAGGCCCTTGACCGTACCGTTGATCACACCGCTGTCGTAGCCAAAGAGAAAACCACCAAGCGTGGCGACCAGCGTAATGAGCAGGGCGAAGCTGAGGCTGCCCCCGGCGTCTGTGTCGTTCGCCACCGGTGCGGGTGCGTCGTCAATTGTCGTTTCTGCCATGAGCCGATGTCCTGTCGTTATTGGTTGGGTTCCAGGTTTGGACCGTTGTGGTTGTCTCAGCGCACCCGCAGCGTGGTGGACTGGTGCGAGATCGAGCTGTTGCCGACCATGACCTCGAACTCGCCGGGCTCAACAACACGCTGCAGGTCCTTGTTGAAGAACGCCAGCGCTTCTGGCGTGATGGGCAAGGTCACTGTGGTCTCCGTGCCAGGCGCCAGCGTTACGCGCTGGAAGCCCTTCAGCTCCTTCACCGGCCGCGTCACGCTGCTGACAAGGTCGCGTAGGTAGAGCTGCACCACCTCATCGCCCGTGACCTCGCCCGTGTTGCGGACCGTGACACTCACGGTGGTTTCCCCGTCGCGGGCGATTTCCTCGTCCGCCAGCACCGGCGTCGAGAGTTCGAAGCGCGTATAGCTCAGGCCGAAGCCGAAGGGATAGAGCGGGCCCGTTTCCGTGAAGGCATAACCCCGCCGGGCCGTGGGCTTGTGAAAGTAGAAGGCTGGAATCTGGCCGACCGTGCGCGGGAAGGAGACGGGCATTTTGCCACCCGGGGACACCTTGCCCAGCAGCAGGTCTGCCACGGCCGTGCCTGTTTCCTGGCCGAGCAGCCAGCCGTAGAGGATCGCATCGAAGTGTTCCTCCACCGGGGTCAGGGCCAGCGGCCGGCCGGAAATGATGACGCCCACCAGGGGAATGCCCGTCGCCGCCAGTGCCTCCACCAGCGCCTGCTGCTCACCGATCAGCGTGATCTCATCCCGGTCGCCCAGGTGTGTTTCGGACCAGGCCTCGCGTGAGGTCGACTCGTCACCGCCGATGGCCAGGATGACCAGGTCGGCCCCCTGGGCGGTGGCCGCGGCTTCCTCGATGAGTGTGAGGTTGCGGTCCCGGTCGGCGAGCTCGACGTCGTCATCCCACCAGGAGCGGTTGTTGGTCAGGGCAACACCCTTGGCGTGGACCAGTTCGACGTCTTCGCCCGGGGCGTCTTCGAGCGCCTGCTGCAGGCCGTCAAGGATGCTGACGGTCTGCCGCGGCTCGTCCGAGTAGCCCCCAAGCACGGTGATGTCGGCGTTGGGCCCGATAAGGGCGATGCGCTTCAGTGTGCTTAGGTCGAGGGGTAAGGTGCGGTTCTCATTCTTGACCAGCACGGCGGCCCGGTGGGCAGCGGTCAGGGCTAGCTGCCGGGCTTCCGCGTTGCCGGTCAGGGCGTCGGCCTCGTCCGCGTCGGCAAAGGGGTCAGCAAACACGCCGCCGCGCAGCTTCATGCGCAGCACGCGCAGGACGGCCCGGTCGATGACCGGCATCAGGGCGTCCTTATCCAGCGTGCCGGCTTCGAAGGCCTGCTGCAGCGCATAGAAGGCCACGCCGTCGGGCAGCTCAAAATCCACTCCCGAGCGCAGTGCCAGCGCGCCGGCCTCGGCGATGGAGCCCACGATGCGGTGACGCCGCTCGAGCTCGTTGATGGCGAAATAGTCCGCCACTACGACGCCATCGAAGCCCCATTCACCGCGCAGCACTGTGTTGAGCAGCCAGCCGTTGGCGTGCGAGGGCACGCCGTCAATCTCGTTGTAGCTGGCCATCACACTGGCCGCACCGGCCTCGCGGACCGCGGCCTCGAAGGGTGGAAAGAACACCGTACGAAGAAAACGCTCGGGCAAGTTGGCCGGGCCGATGTTCATGCCCGCCTCGGGCTGCCCGTGACCGGTCATATGTTTGAGTGTCGCCAGCACCCGGCCTTCCGGAATACTGCCGTCTGCCGCCGTACCCTGGAAACCGCGAACGGCGGCCACGCCCATGCGGCTGACAAGGTAAGGGTCCTCGCCAAAGGTTTCTTCGATGCGCCCCCAGCGCGGGTCCAGGGCCACGTCCACCACCGGCGACAGCACGTGGTGCGCGCCGCGCACACGAATCTCCCGGGCAGTGATTGCATAGACCTGCTCCACGAGCGCCGGATCGAAGGTGCTGGCCAGAGCGATGGCCTGGGGGAAGGAGGTGGCGTAGCGGGCCTGGAAGCCGTGCAGCCCTTCCTCGTGAAACAGCGTGGGTATGCCCAGGCGTGTTTCCTCGATCATCCAGCGCTGGATGGCGTTGGTGAGCTGGACCGTCTCCCCCGGTGTGCGTGCCGACTCGCGCCGCAGGACCGTGGCGTCATTAACGTCCTTGCGCTCGGCGGGTGTGTCCTTGCCGACCGTGTCCTGTGGTCGTGCCACGCAGCCCACACCGTGGGGGAAGGCCGCTGCCATTTTCTTCGCCGAGAAATTGCCGGTCGCATCAAAGATTTTCGCCTTGTCATTCCAGATACAGCTGAGCTGGGCGAGCTTCTCCTCCAGGCTCATGGTATCGACCAGTGCGCGGAGGTCGGCCTCTGTGCTTGGCGGCGATGAGTCCTGGGCGGGCGTGGTGACGCTGACACCGAGCGTCAGCAGGAGCATGGGCAAGCGAAGTTGGACCACGGTGGTTTCCCCGAAAGCATGAGCCATTGTTCTTAGGTCGTTCGCTCAGCCTCGCCTTTGTTTGGGATGACAGCGCTGTCGTTACGCGCTGAACTAAGGGCGATTACTGAGCAATGTAAACGTTACCATTCGGTCCTGGCCGCAACAAGCGAGTGCTGCGGAGAAGGCAGCGCCTGGTCAGAGCCATGGCGCCTGGATGAGGTGGTTCAAAGCAAAAGGCCGGCCCCTCTGGGACCGGCCTTTTGCTGTCGCGCCAGCTACAAAGGCGCGCTTCGCTGGCCTCAGCGCGTCAGGGCAATCTGCTGGGCCCGCTGGCCGTTCTCGGCGCGGTCGCGGTTCTTGGCGATCAGCGCTTCCTTGGCGGCGAGTGTCGGGTGGCTCATGCCTGAGGTCAGAACCTCATCGTAGAGGACCACGGCGGCCTCGAAATCGCCTTCGCGGTGCGCGAGCTGTGCCAGAGCCACATTGGCCATGCCGACTTCCCGGGCCAGTTTGACGGAGCGCTCAAAGCTCTCCCGGGCAGCGGTCGTCGCGCCCATCTGCATCTGCACCACGCCGCGGTTGTGCAACACAATGGCCTTGCGCTCGACGCTCATGGGGCGCTCGCGCAGGGCGCGGTCGCGCATCGCTGCGCAGTCAGAAAAACGAGCATCGCCGGCTCAAGGGCCGGTGATGCCCATCACGTCATAAACCACGACCCGTTCCCACAGGTGTTCGTGCTGGTCCACGAAGGCTTGATGGAGCGGGTCCACCTGGTAAGCGTCCTGGCCGGCGGCATCGTCGAAGTAGAGAATCTCCGAGACGGACCAGCTGCCGTCAACCACGCCCCGGGCCATGGTGTCAGCGGGCAGGCCCACATGGACGGCGCGCACGGTTTCGATGGCACCGAGGCTGCGAATGCCCGCGACCAGGGCATCACGGTCCTCGGTGGAATCCGGCCGCTTGAGCCAGAACAGCACGTGGTGCACGAGCGGGGCCGGCGCACTTATCGGGCGGCTGGCCGCAGGCTGCGTCTGGCCGTGCGCGTCGCCGAGCACAGCGGTGGCACCGGCGGCCGCGAGGCCACCGGCAGACAGGGTGAGAAAGCGGCGGCGTGTGTTGCGACTCATGGGTCAATCCTCCAGCGTGTGTTGTGGCGTATCCATCAATACTCCCGGCCCGCGACCACGCAGCGTTCGCGCGCCAGCACCTCCCGGGCCCGGTCGTCGATCCGGAAACCTTCACGGTAGTCTGCAACCACCGCGCGGTCCCGGGCGCGCTGGACACGCCGCTCAGCGGCCGTGACAAAGCGCCGGATGTCCTCTTCGTTTTCCAGGATCAGCGGGGGAACAGAAAGCAGGGCGCCGTCCGGCGCCTTTGCCACCATGGTGAAGTAGCTGGTGTTGGTGTGGCGCACGACGGCGCGTTCCACGTTCTCTGCCTCCACGCGAATGCCCACGACCAGGGAGGTCCGGCCGACGTAGTTCACCGAAGCCTTGAGGCTGACGAGGTCCCCGACCTCGACCGGTTGCAGGAAATCGACACCGTCCACGGAGACGGTCACGCAGTAGCTTCCCGCATGACGCGTGGCGCAGGCGTAGGCCGCCTTGTCCATGAGCGAGAGCAGAATGCCGCCGTGAATCTTGCCGCCAAAATTGGCGTAGGCCGGAATCATCAGCTCCGTGATGAGCGTGCGCGAGGCACTGATTGGTCGGGCGTCGTTGTTGGCCATCGGCTTCTTTTTGTCGGAGAGCGCCGTGACAGCTTACACAACTACAGCCCACAGGCAGTGGCGCCCCAAAATGCGACAAGCCGTTTACGCATTGGCCGCGGGTGCTTGAGAACGTCACACCCGCCTGCTATTGCTTGAGTGTTCCCTTCGCACCGGACAACCCAAAACATGAACCGACCTCCTTCGACGGCGCTCGCCGCCGCGTCCCTCCTGTGCGGCTTTGCCGCGCTCCTGTTCACCCCGAAAGCCCTGGCCATTGATGTCGTTGTGCCCCTCGACGGCAACGCGGAAAGCGCGCTGCGCACGGCCCTGCAGCGCCAGTCGGAACTCGACCTTTTCGAGGCCCTGGAGATCAGATTCCAGGCGGTCGGCCAGGGCACAACCGTCTCCATCAACAGCGCACTTCCGCCGATCACCGCCCTGGTTCGCATCGACGGGCTCATCAGCCGCGGCACGGCCATGACGCCACCGACGCGCGTGACTTTTCGCGGTCCCGGCGCCGGCGGCAACGCCCATCGCCTGGCGACCGTCGATGCCATGGGTGAGCTGGTGCTTGCCAACCTCGACGTCACAGGGTTCGGAGCGCCCTCCGGCAATGGCGGGGCCCTGCTGGTCAACGGTATGGCGGAGCTGCGCTTCGTTACGCTGCGTGAGAACCGTGCCCCGGGTTTCGGAGGCGCCGTGGCCGCGGGCCCGGACGGGTTCCTGCTCGTGCGCAACGCGCTGATGCAGGACAACGTCGGTACCCTTGGCGGCGCCGGTATCTACGGCGACCGCGGCTCCATCGTGTGGATCGGCACCGAGTCCCAGCCCGGCAACCTGCGTCTGGCCAACCGCTCGGGGGGCAGCAGCCAGGTGGGTGCGGAGCTCTATCTGGAAGGCGACGCGGTCATCCTCAATGGCATCAGCTTCCTGGACACGGGCAGCAGTGCGTCCACCGAGTCCCTCGTCTATCTCGACACGGCCTTCGACGCCACGCTGACCAACTCCAGCTTCACCACCAGCGGCGGCGATACGCGTCTCGTGGATGTGGCGGGCAATGCGGGCGGCGGCTTTTTCACCCGCGCCCAGGGCAGCGTGTTCGGGTCGACCGCCGGGGGCGGAGCGGCCAGCGGTGGCAACTGCCAGCAGCTCGGTACCCGCGAAATCACCTCTTTCGGCAACAACGTCAATTCCGACAGCAGCTGCTTTACGCCGCTGGCCTCTGATCAGGTCATGACGAACCCGCAGGTAGCGAGCAATGCGGAAGGCTTACCCGCGCCGGTCCCCGGCAGCCCGGTGATCGACGCCGGCGCCTCGGAGGCCATCCTGCTCAGCGAAGCGGATGATGCCTTCGCCCACCTGCCCTGTGGGCACGTGGATGCGCTGGGCACCGGTCGGCCGCAGGACGCCAACAATGACGGGGTGTACGAGTGCGACCTCGGCGCGATTGAGGTGCCCGGCCCGGGCCGCATCGAGGCCGGTCACAGCGCTTCCTACTTCAACGTGAACCGCAACGGCGAGGGCAACTTCGTCGAGATACTCGATGAGAACACGGCGGTGGTTTACACCTTCAGCTACGACCCGACCCTCAGCTCCGCCGCCTGGATGGTCGGCCTGGGCCGCATCGTCGGCAACAGCATTATTGTCGACGACCTGGAGCGCCCCTTCGGCGCCATCTTCGGGCCGCTCTTCTTCGACCCGAACGCCGTGGTCCGCAACGACGTAGGCTCCATGTCCCTGGTATTCAACGACTGCCTGGCCAGCGGTGACGGCGGCAGCGTGGCCTACACGGGCGAGGTGCCCTTCTTCACCGCCGGCGGCTTCGAGGGCCTGCTCACGCGCGCCCGGCGCCTGTCACGGATTACCGGCTGCGACATCACGCCCACGGCGAACGCCGGCCTTTCCGGCTCCTGGTACGACCCGGCCCGGGACGGCGAGGGCATCGTGGTGCAGTGGCTTGAGAGCGGCGAGGTACTGGTCATCCTCTACACCTACCCGGAGCCGGGCACCTTCGATCCGGGCTTGCAGCGCTGGATCACCGGCACGGGCCGGCCCAGCACGCCCGACGGCAAGACGGTCACCATCGATGCGCTCTACCCGGTGGAGTCCACCCGCTGGGGCCGCAACTTCGACGCGGACGAGAGCCGCCTCGCGCCCTGGGGCACCTTTACGCTCACCTGGTCCGACTGCAACAACCTGGAGTTCAGCTTCAATTCCAACCTGATCAACTATGGCAGCGGCACCTACCAGTACCAGCGCCTCACGCGGCTGGCGGAAACGGAGTGTCCTGATTTCTGAGTCGGGCGAGTGACCGGTCATTTTGGTTAAGCGGCGTGCCCAGCAACGTGGGCACGCCAACCTGGGCACGCCGGTTCGGGAGACTCAGTCCGAGCTCGCGACCGCCGGGCGGTCTGCCAGCACTTTCAGGTTGGCAGCTGCAGCTTCGAGCGATGCATCCAGCCGGACGGCCATTTCGAAGTCTTCCCGGGCGCCCTCGCCCTTGCCCTGGAAGGCCCGGAGCACGCCCCGGTTCGTGTAGGCCATGGCCCGGTTGGTGCGACGGTCGCTGCCGGCCAGGGCCCCGGTGGTGCGCTGGCTGCGGAAGACCTCTGAGCGGTGCGCCGCACGCAGGGCGTCATCGCAGACGACCTCGGCGCGATCAAAGTCCCGGGCCACGGTCAGTGACACGCAGCGGTCATTGAGGGCGGCGAAGCGGGTGGCTGAAACCGTTTCGTTCATGGCCTCGGCCCCTTCCCAGTCGCCCTGGATCAGCAGCTGGCCCTGCGGCGTGGCCTC